>USIY01000028.1 GCA_900554845.1 uncultured Bacteroidales bacterium
GACAACGACGGTCCGAAAGTGACTACCGAAGAGACTCTGAGCGGTTTCTACACCATCAATGGAGGCAATAAAAGCGGCAAGATTCCCGCTTCGATGACGGCCTATGATTTTGCTACAGGCGCATCCACCGACCCTATGCAGTGCGCTTTCCAGAATGCCAATGGAATAGCTCTCGGCGACGGTGCCCAGCAAGCGCTGATCTACGGATCGAAAATGTACATTGCGATGTACTCTTCCAACCTTATCTGGGTTGTTGAGCCCAATACGTTGAAAATAATCGGCAGCATTTCTCCCGAAGGAGACGCCAAGAGTCCTCGTTACCTCGTGGCCAAGAACGGCAAGGTGTATTGCTCCATGTACACAGGATATGTGAGCGAGATAGACACTACGGCGCTTGTCATAACGCGAAATGTGAAGGTCGGTCCTAACCCGGATCAGATGGCCTTGCGCAACAACGATATAGTCGTGGCATGTTCCGACGGTCAGAATTCCAAAGGGAATGCCACCGGTGGAGTCAAGTACGGCAATTGCTGTATCAGCATAGTCAATCTGGAGTCGTTCACAGAGAGCAAGATCCAGGATCTTGACAAAGTGCTGAATCCTACTGACGCAGCGTCGAACGGCAACGACTGTTTCGTGGTTTGCAAAGGTGATTATTATGATCCCACCAAACCTAACACAGTTGTGAAAGTGGTTGGTAATGATGTGCAGAAAGTATGTCTGGGAACAAACATAGCAGTGGATGGAAATAACCTATATGTGATTTATGCGCAGAACGGCGATGACGGCACACATTATACTTACAAGGTTTACGACACAACTACGTTAAAAGAGAAAGGCACGATTGCAGATCAGACGAGTACCGCAGATGCAAAAATCGACGCTCCCAACGGAGTATTCGTGGATCCGGTGAGCGGGGACATTGTAATGTTGTCCTATACATTGGACGCAGCAGGAAAGGCTCAGTATAGAGAGCCGAGCTATGCGAACGTTTATGATAAAGGCGGCAACTTCAAAAAACGCGTTGATTGCGGAGTCGGTGCGCGCGGCGTCACATTCGTGCATAAGACTATATTAAAATAATAAATGGACTGCAGATTGAAACATAGTGGAATGGTTAACGCCATTCTGCTGATTGTCTTTGGAATGGCTTCTCTTGCATCGGTATCGTGCAAGGGAGGTCATTCCTCGTCCTCGGCGGATGAAAACAGCAGAGTGATACCGTTGAAATATGCGGAGAATCTGAAGATAACGGAATATGACGGATATACGGAAGTGTCAGTACGCAATCCTTGGGACACTCTTAAGATTCTTCACAGATATGTGCTTGTTCCGAAAAATAGGGATGTTCCGAAAAATCTGCCTAAAGGAGATCTGATCCGTACCCCGATTGACAATGCGTTGATATATTCTACAGTACACAGCAGTCTGGTGACAGAACTGGGAGCCATCGATGCCATCAAGGGTGTATGCGGAAGCCAATATATTAACGACGAGGAATTGAAATCACGTGTGATTTCAGGCAAAGTTGTGGATTGCGGATCAAGCCAGGCTCCTGTAATAGAACAGATAATTAAACTGCAGCCTCAGATAGTGATGTTGTCGCCGTTCGAGAACAACGACAAATACGCCAAGGTCGGGGAATTGGGTATTCCGATTGTGGAGTGCGCTGATTATATGGAAACATCTCCTTTGGCCCGGGCCGAGTGGGTTCGCTTTTATGGAATGTTGTTCGGAAAGGAGGATGCGGCCGACAAGATGTTCGCCGATACGGAACGGAATTATAATTCACTTAAGGAGAAAGCCTCGAAGGTGACTGACAGACCGAAGGTACTTATGGATCAGCGTTACGGACAAGTATGGTATGTTCCCGGAGCCAATTCCACGACGGGTAAAATGATAGAGGACGCAGGAGGAACGAATCCTTTCAGTTACCTTAAGCAAAGCGGGAGCGTGCCATTGTCTCCGGAAAAAGTCCTGTATGAAGCCCACGACGCCGACATATGGTTTGTGAAATATCATCAGAACAATGAGAAGACCATGTCCGAGTTCGCCAAGGACGCTTCGGTAAACTCTCAGTTCAAGGCTTACAAAGAAGGTAAAGTATATGGATGCAACACGCAATATGTCGATTTTTATGAGGAGACTCCTTATCATCCCGACTATTTGCTTGAGGATTATATATCCCGTATTCATCCTGAACTGAACATCGGGGGAGATGCCTCTCATTATTTCCAGCAAATGAAACCATAGAACCTACAGTCATGGGATGCGGTTTTGTAGTGGCCGGAATATCATCGGGAAGCGGCAAGACAACAGTCACGAACGGTCTTATCCGTGCACTGTGCCGAAAAGGTTGGAAAGTGTCCGCATTCAAAACAGGACCTGATTATATAGACACCCAGTATCATCGAGTTGCGGCAGGCCGTGATTCAATCAATCTGGATTTGTTCATGTCAGATGAAAGGCATGTGCTGGATCTATTCAATCGATATTCCTCCGACAGTGACATCTGCATAGTGGAGGGCGTAATGGGTCTTTTCGATGGATATGACGGACGTGCGGGAAGTGTAGCCGACATATCGTTGATTACAGGATTGCCGGTGGTTCTGGTGGTTGACGCGAAGTCTTCGGCATATTCATTGGGAGCCGTTCTCTATGGTTTCAGGACATTTGATCCGAATGTGAATATCGCGGGAGTCATTTTCAACAACGTGTCGTCCAATAATCATCTGAGGTTGCTGAAGATGGCAGCCAAGGATGCTGGCTTATGTATGTTGGGTTACATGCCGAGGAATGCTGCTTTGTCTGTTCCCTCACGACATCTTGGGTTGAGATTGGACAACGATGATGCAATCAGAAAATTTGTTGAACATGCGGCGGATATGGCGGAAAGGTATATCGATCTTGAGACATTGCTCGCAACTATAGACGGCAATAAGAACTATAAAGCTGAAGGTTCGGGAAGAGAGGGGATGCTGTCTTCAAATGAAGTTGATCCCGGCAAAAGAATAGCCGTTGCCTATGACGAGGCTTTCAATTTCATATATCCTGAAAACCTCCGTGTATTGCAGACTAACTCTGAATTCGGTGGAGAGATTGTTCGGTTCTCGCCTATACATGACAGCTGTATGCCTGATGCTGATTTTCTGTATCTGCCCGGAGGGTATCCGGAATTATACAAAGAAGTTCTCGGTGCCAATTCATCCATGCGTGAATCCATACGATATTATATAGAAAGCGGAGGATATGCATTGGCCGAATGCGGTGGGATGCTGTATCTTGGAGAAGAAATTGACGGCAATCCTATGTGCGGTGTGTTTCCGCTACGAGGGACCATGGAAGGTGCGAGATTGCATTTGGGATATAGGGAAGTGCGGACAGATGATTTTTCAATCCGTGGACATGAGTTTCATTATTCGTCAGTGATTGAGGACAAAGAGAAAATCCGGCATTTCATATATCCGTCACGTCAGTATGACGTCAGAGGAAATTCTGTATCCACTCCGATTTACCGACATATGAACGCGATTGCCGGATACACTCATTTATATTGGGCCAACACCGACATATCAAGACTTTACAAAATATGAGAATATACACGCGCAGGGGAGATTCCGGAACAACAGGAATCCATGGAGGTGAAAGAGTGCCGAAAACAGACATTAGGATTGAAGCAAACGGCACTCTCGATGAATTGAACAGCCTTATAGGTGTGGTGCGCTCTGTCCTTGACGCAGAGGATAAAGATATCGTATTGCGTGGCATACAGACAGATCTGATGGCAATCATGAGTGTTGTGGCGACACCCTCGGCTGCTCGGGAGGAAAATCCCCGGAGTCTGCCCTTTGAGGCGGTTGAGAGACTTGAAAAGAACCTTGATGCGATAACAGCCAAAGGGTGTATTACACAAGAGTTCGTGTTGCCGGGCGGAATACCGGCGGCCGCGTTTCTCCATCAGGCCCGTACAGTGTGCAGAAGGGCAGAAAGAAGATTATGGATGCTTAATGAAAAAGATCCTGTAGATGAAGAAATCATGATGTATATAAACAGATTGTCCGACTTGTTGTTTGCCATGGCCCGTGAAACGAACAGCGACGGTGATGTTTCCGACGAACGTTGGCGACCTTTTAAGTGTAAGGTATGAAAAAGCTTAGACCGCTGATGCTTGGAGGGACAGGCAGCGATGTGGGCAAGAGCCTCATAGCTACAGGCCTTTGTCGTATATTCCTGCAGGACGGGCACAAGCCGGCGCCGTTCAAGGCGCAGAATATGGCATTGAATTCATATGTCACTTCCGACGGACTTGAAATTGGACGTGCGCAGGCTGTACAGGCCGAGGCCGCGGGTTTGGAATGTATGGCGGAGATGAATCCAGTGTTGCTGAAACCTTCCGGCGACAGAACCTCGCAAGTTGTCTTGAACGGGGTTTCGGTAGGGAATAAGGATGCCTATGATTATTTTAAACGAGACAGCAAGGAACCGTTGAGACGTGAGGCGTGCGCTGCTTTCGACAGACTGTCTTTATTGTATAATCCCATTGTGATGGAGGGAGCGGGCAGTGTAGCGGAATTGAATCTTCAGGAGACGGATATAGTGAACATGCCGATGGCGCGGCACGCCGGAGCCGCCGTGATATTGGTGGCGGATATAGATCGCGGAGGTGTCTTCGCGTCAGCCTATGGCTCGATAATGCTTCAGCCTGAAAAATACAGACGTCTGATCAAGGGTATTATAGTCAATAAGTTCAGGGGAGACATTAAACTTTTTGAACGCGGACGCAGGATGCTGGAGGATATATGCGGAGTTCCAGTGTTGGGCGTGGTGCCTTACCTGACGGATGTCCACATCGAAGAGGAGGATTCTGTCTCTTTGGTTAAAAAGAATTGCCTCCATACCGAATCAGGGCTGATCAATGTGGCGGTCGTGGCAGTGCCGCATATGTCGAACTTTACAGACATGGACACGATTGCCCGTGATACGCGGGCTCATGTGTATTTCACAATGGATCCAAACGAGATTTCAGCTGCTGACGTGATCATATTGCCCGGAAGTAAAAACACCATCGGAGATTTACGGACAATCAAAGCCAATGGAGCCGCCGCCGCGATAGTGGAATCTGCTGCTCGTGGAAAGACGGTTGTCGGAATATGCGGCGGTTATCAGATGATGGGCCTGGATATAGCTGATCCTGAGGGAGTGGAAGGGAATCCGACTTCGGAGGAAGGCCTCGCTCTGTTGCATTCTCATACGGTCCTGCGCAATACCAAGACTGTAAGAAGGGTCGTGTTTACTTTGAGCGGAAGTCAGGACAAGTGCCGTGGTTATGAAATACATATGGGCGAGACAAAAGGAGAAAAAGATCGTCCTGAAGCCAAACCTCTCGCTGTTAAAGAAGATGGGACTGTGGACGGCTACAATATAGAAGGTAGGATTATAGGAAGTTATATACATGGATTGCTCGATAATCCGAGTGTGGTGGATCTTATATTCGCACCGTATGCCAAGAAACGGAGTCTGACATTGACCGGCAATGTAAAATCCGCGCATGAGTACAAAGAGGAACAATACGACATGTTGGCCGGGAAGTTAAGGGATTGTCTGGATATGGATCGGCTTTACAAAATTCTTGAGGAAGATGATTGAAGGACACGGCGATGATTTATATCGGTACGGAGGTAAAGTGCGTCTGAATTTCAGTACTAATATCGTATCTTGTACCGATCATACTGAATTGATAAGACATTTGTCAGGAATCATGGGGATAATAGGAGGATATCCCGAGCCGGCGCCGTATTCTTTGGAACGGAAAATCGCCGGTAAGATAGGTGTGGCTCCCGAGAATGTTGTGGTTACTAACGGCGCGACAGACGCCATGTACCGAATAGCACACATTTATCAGGGAAAAAGATCGGTGATTCCGGTTCCGGCATTCCGGGAATATCAGGATGCCTGCAGGGCTTACGGGCACGATATACGTTTCGTCAATGGCCTTGAAAAGAATGCTGACGCGGACTGTGTATGGATATGTAATCCGAACAATCCCACAGGTGAGGTCTATGATAAAGAAGAGCTCCTGTCATGGCGTGTCCCTTTGATGATTCTTGACCAGGCATATGCCGACTACACCATAGATCCTGTTGTGAGTCCGGATGAGGCGGTGGCCAATGGAAATATTATATTGCTCAGTTCTTTGACCAAACGTTATGCGGTGCCCGGCCTGAGAATCGGTTACATAGTGGCTCACAAGACATTGGCAGCGAGAGTGCGTGCTGCCGGAATGCCATGGGCGGTCAATTCACTTGCGATCGAAGCGGGTAAGTATTTGATTGATCATGACAGAAACTATATTATCGACGCCGAGGTTTTGCATTTCGAAGCATTGCGCGTTGAGCGGGAGTTTGCCGATATGGGCATAGACTGCAGCTCGACACGTTGTAATTTCTTCCTTGGAAAATTGCCTAAAGGAAGGTCTTTTGACCTGAAGGAATGGCTTGTGAACCGTTACGGTATATTGATTCGTGACGCATCGAATTTCGAGGGGTTGGACGATCGATATATTCGTGTGGCCGTTCAAAGAAGGGAGCAGAACGACTTGTTGATCAAAGCTATAAGGGAGTGGTTGACATATGAATCTTGACATGCATATTATGGCGTGTGTGCCGTTGTTGTTGGGTTGGATTTTAGACCGCATTTTCGGAGACCCTTCATGGTTGCCGCATCCTGTCGTGGGCTTTGGCAAAGTGATAGCAGGTCTGGAACATCGTCTTAATCATGGCGGCTCCCGAAAGGTAAAAGGAGCTGTGATGGCGTTGTCGTTGGTAACTGCTGTGTATGTGGCGGCTTGGGCATTGCTTTGGCTTCTGAGCCCTTATCCGGTTATAAAATTGATAGTTGAAACGATAGGAGTGTTCTATTGTCTCGCCGGAACAACCTTAAGCCGTGAAGTGAGAATGGTGTTCAAGGCATGTGACCGCGGATTGAAGTATGGCCGGAAGCAATTGTCAAGAATAGTAGGACGCGATACGGATTCCTTGGATGATCGGGAAATAAAAACGGCGGCATTGGAGACATTGGCGGAAAATCTTAGCGACGGTGTAATCGCTCCGTTATTTTGGTATATGCTTCTGGGACTCCCTGGCATGATGGCGTACAAAATGATCAACACCCTGGATTCTATGGTAGGATACAAAAACGACCGATACCGTGAATATGGATGTTTTTCGGCTCGTCTTGACGATGCGGCGAATTATATCCCGGCGCGTCTTACTGCCTTACTGATGGTAGTGGTGACGTTCAGATTCGGATTGCTGAAGTTTGTGAAGCGTTACGGCCGCTGCCATGCAAGTCCCAATTCAGGATATCCGGAATCTGCCCTTGCAGGAATTTTGAACTGTCGGTTCGGGGGAACTCACGATTATTTCGGCGAGGCAGTCTACAAACCATATATCGGTGACAACGCAAGACAACTTACGAGCAACGATATGAAGAAATCAATAAGTGTATGTTTTAGGGCCGAAGTCGTCATGCTTATGATTACAATCGCCATAAGGTTTGCCCTGGTTTGAGTTCCACTTCCAGCGATCCTCCGTATGGCGGTTGAACGGTGAAAATACCTTCGATCGGTGTCAGGCCGAGAAGGAGCATAACGTTCATCATTACGCCGGCATGCGTGAATACCAGGACATTATCATAACCTGAACTTCGAATTTCTTCTAAAAATGAAGCGACGCGTCTGTTCTGGTCAATGAATGATTCTCCACCCGGAGGCGTTATATGCCTCCAGTCGTCGAACCATTGCTGCAGTCTTGGATCTTTTATCTCGTCATAGCGTTGCATCTCCCATTCTCCGAAATCCATTTCCCATATGCGTGGATCGGCCATGGCTTCGGGAAAACCGCATGCTTCGGCCAGCAGTCTGCATCTTGAGGCAGGACTGCGGAACACGGCATCGTAATCGCATCTTTTCTTTAAGAGATTTTCCTTGACTTTTGAGGCTTCTTCCGGAAACGTGTCTTTCAGTTCGACATCCGAGCGTCCGTAGCAGACTCCGGGAGGAACGGCGACTGAGGTATGTCGTATAAAAGTTGTTTTCATAGGGATAAGTGGCATATAATAGCGAATGAAAAATAGAATGACAGCTCACATAATAAGGCTGTGGCGCCACAACAGTCCCCTGTATAGCCGCCGATTTTATGTTTCAGGTAGAGAATGGTTAATCCTGCTAAGACCAGAGAGATAAGAAGCGACGGCCAAAGAATCAGCGGCATCGTCAATGACGGAAGGAATCCAAACAGGAAACATAATATGAACGCCGGTATGGTCATCCTTTCGTAAATCAATTTATTTTTTGCTTCCTCTTGTTTGCGTGCATAGGGAAGGATGTTTACTAAAAAGGAGGCGCAGAATTTACTCCAAGGATCGGCTGCCAGAACGATGACCGGCGCCAGTTGCGGTGGGAAAGATGAAACGCATGCCACTAACAACAGGAAGTACATTATCAATCCGATCACTCCGTATGAACCTATGTGCGAATCTTTCATTATTTCAAGAATTCGCGTACGGTTCATGCCGCCGCCCATACCATCGATGAAATCGGCAAGGCCGTCCTCATGCAGCGCTCCCGTCAAGATAACTCTAATTGAGAATGCCACGACGACTGCGGCGACAGGAGGAAGTATGAGGAGCGCACCTAAAAGTGATAAAGCTGTGATTCCCCCCGTGACCCATCCTGCAGCTGGCCATAAGTCGACTACACGTCTGTAGTCGGTGTCCGGGATCCGGGCCAACCGCCAGAAAGGTAGGCGTGTGAAGAAACTGAGCGCTGCCAACAACTTATGCATGGGCTGCTTGCTTAGAAGTATTTTGTTACGCCAACGGACTGGAAACTGTCCATTTCGTTGATCATCCTGACGGCGGAGTCTATTATGGGATATGCACAGACGGCTCCGCTTCCTTCTCCCAGACGCAGATCAAGATGCAGGATGGGATCTGCGTTAAGAGCCTGCAGCATCAATTTGTGTCCTGATTCATCGCCCTGGTGTCCGAAGACCGCATATTGCAGAACATCGGGGTTCAGCTTTGACGCCGCGAGAATGCACGCTGTCATGATGAATCCGTCGACGATTACTACCATGCCAAGTTCCGCGGCACGAAGCATGGCGCCTACGGCCATGACCATCTCATATCCTCCGAACCATGCGATATAGCTTTCGGAGGTGCCGTCTCCTTTATAATTCTCCCAAGCGCTTGTCAGGACATCGAGTTTATGACGGATTCCCGGTCGGTCAAGCCCGGCGCCGGCGCCGATGCAGTCAGCCAACGGGATACCTGTGAATGCGTGCATCCACATGGAGGATGAGGATGTATTTCCGCTTCCCATTTCTCCGAAGCTCACTATGTTGCAGCCGTCGGCGAAAACCTTGTCCACCACTTTCGCGCCATATTCAATCGCCAAGTCGCGTTCATCGTCGGTCATGGCCGGACCGTACAGGAAATTACGGGTTGATTTCCGTATTTTACATTCGATCACACCTCGGTCGGCCGGTATGTCATAATCCACACCGGCGTCCACCAACACTAATTTGAATCCGTGTTGGTTACAAAGAAAGTTGATGCCCGCTCCGCCGCGACTGAAGTGAGAAAGCTGTTGCCAGGTCACTTCCTTAGGTGACACTGACACACCTTCGTTGATTATGCCGTGGTCCGCGGCAAAGAGAATATTGTGGGGATTGGACAGTTTGGGCGACAGTGTCTGCTGAATAAGACTGACGCGCAAGGCTAAAGTCTCAAGCTTGCCGAGCGAGCCTTTAGGTTTTGTGAGACAGTCTATTTTACTTTTTATATCTTTTTCTATATCTCTCGAGGGAGTCTTGATGCTGAATGTTCTCATTATAATATTTGCGAGTTTATTTTATTTTCATAGGAATGCCGGCCACAGTCAGATAAACTTCATCGGCATTTGCGGCGATGTATTGGTTGAACCATCCTTGCAGGTCAGTGAATTTTCGGGTCATGGGGTCCGAAGCTATCACTCCTGAGCCGATTTCGTTGCTGACAAATATGAACACCCCATTTCTGGAAGTGAATTTGTCAAACTCAGATTTCAATATTTCGAGCGATTTCCGGACGTTTTCCCCGTTGTTGAAAAAGACATTTGTGATCCACATTGTGACGCAGTCGATCAAAGCGGTTTTTCCTGTAATGTCATGTTTCCCGAGTTCGATTTCTTCTTCTATTGTGGACCAATTCGGCCCTCTTCTGGCCTGATGGATTCGGACGCGTTCGCGAAATTCATCGTCGATCACATGGGCGGTGGCGACATACAAAGGAGCATCGGAGTATTCCAATGCCTTTTTTTCGGAAAATGCGCTTTTGCCGGAGCGTTGTCCGCCGGTCACAAGTATGATTTTCTTAGCCATATATTTCAGAAATGTCTTTTATGTTTCCCAGTGTTGCTTCTTTTTCAGAAAAGCATTCCGTGCGGTCTTTGGCTATTCCGGGATAATAGTACAAAACCGGAACTCGACCTGAGGTATGTTTTCCCGTGGAGCAGAGACATGGATGGTCCGGCATTACCGCGATTGAGAAATGCTCTGAACCGATGCAATTAAGCAAAGGAGAAACTATATGAGAGTCAATATTCTCAATGGCCTTGATTTTGGAAAGACAATTTCTGCGGTGCGAGGCGAAATCACAAGCTTCGACATGCACAATCACATAATCATATGTCTTGATTGCATCTGTGGCGGCTGTCCCGATGGAGGCAAAATCGGTGTCGCAGTCTCCCGTGGCGCCGGCGGGACACAGCCATTCGCATCCTGTTTCTCTGGCTATACCCTTGAGCAACGGTACAGCCCCTATGATAATCGCTCGACGGAGTGAGGAATCACCCTCATGTATTTCTATGAACGAAGCATATCTTTTAGGCACGTCATCGCTCCAGAACTCAACGCCTTCGATATCCTGGGCCTGGATATCGATCTGAGAGATGCATAATCCTGTTGTTTGGGAAATAGGATAAAAAGCATATTCGGTCGAATGTTCTGCTATCGGCTTAATGGAAAGGTAAGTATCATGCAATATGTATCGCATGGCATGTTGCCGGTTAGTGAGGTGTAAGTCCATGCCGGCGGCTTCAAGAGGGCCGCGTCCTTTGGGAAGATCTGCAGGTTTATAACCGAGAATGGACAAAATAGCTGCCTCGCTTCCCGGATAATGACCTGCAGGCACAGTCTGTAACGCTCCGCATCTGCCGTTCTTCGCAAAGTAATCCATGGCGGGTGTACAGGCCGTTTCGAGAGGGGTGCGTCCTTGCAGTTCCTCTATCGGCTCATCGGCCATTCCGTCACAGATTACAATGACTTTTTTCATAGCGTTTCTATATCCGGCATTACTTTATTCTGGGATATGAGATTCAGGAATCTGGCGAACATTCCCAGCAGAAGGGCAGATGTTGCGAGTCCGATTCCGAGAGCCACGCTGTAAGATATCGCGAATCCCCATGCCGACATCGTGATAGCGCTGAATCCTTCCGGCGCAAAGAAAATATAAGTGATCGTTACAGCCGTCATGAAAAGCGCCGGAATCAACGTGATGATGTAGAGCTTGTGGTTACGTGCCAGATACACTGTCAAAGCCCAGAGAGTGAAGACTGCCAGCATCTGGTTGCACCAGGCGAAGTATCTCCATAATGCGTCGTAAGGCAGCATCATGATGATGAAGCATACCACGAAGATAGGGATGGAGATCATGAGTCGTTTTGCCAGTTTGCTCTGCTTGACGCCCATGAAATCGGCGGCGATAAGGCGTGCGGAACGAAGCGCGGTGTCGCCGGAAGTGATTGGAGCTGCGATTACTCCGAGAATGGCCAGTATGCCTCCCAATGTTCCGAGCCAGGTCTTTGATACGTCGTTCACAAGAATGGCGGGACTGCCGTTGCCGAGGAATTGCTGAAGATTGTCATAGCTTCCGGTGAAAGATATTGCCGCCGCCGCCCAGATAAGGGCCACGATTCCCTCCGTCACCATCGCGCCGTAGAACACCGGCCGGGCATGCTTCTCGTTCTTGAGGCAACGGGCCATCATTGGAGATTGTGTCGCATGGAATCCCGATATGGCGCCGCAGGCAATGGAGACGAACATCATGGGGAAGATGGGATTGGCTTGAGGATCTTCTTTATGGTTGTAGAATTCAGTCCATATTTCCGGCATTGACGACCAATGTACATACAGCGCCACCATAATGCCCACGGCCATGAACAGCAAAGCGAATCCGAAGACGGGATAAAGCTTGCCGATAAGTTTGTCGATGGGCAGAAGTGTGGCGAGCATGTAATATGCGAAGATCACGACAATCCAGAACATGCGGTCGAGATGGTCGGGGGTAAGCATTGCCAGTAGATCGGCGGGGTTGTAGACGAATACGGCGCCGACAAGAATCATCAGCAGCAATGCGAACACACGCATGGTGTTCTTGATGCCGTTGCCGAGCTGATGGCCTACTATTTCGGGCAATGACGCTCCGTCATGTCGCAATGACAGCATTCCGGATAAATAATCGTGTACCGCTCCGGCGAAAATAGTGCCGAACACTATCCATAGGAATGCAGCGGGACCGTACATCACGCCCATAATGGCTCCGAAGATTGGTCCGAGCCCCGCAATATTGAGGAACTGGATCAGAAACACTTTCCACGTAGGAAGTTCCACGAAGTCCACGCCGTCGGCATGTCTTTTTACCGGGGTGGGACGAGAGGGATCCTGTCCGAATACTTTGGACACGAATATCCCGTAGGTGAAGTATCCCACTATGAGGACGATCAATGCTATTGTGAAAGAACACATATTTTCAGTATGGTGTTAGATGTCTTAAAGAATAATCAAAGCAAAGTTAACTAAATAATATGAAACTGATAAACTGGAGCAGTAAAATCAAGGTCCGACGATCGAGAATCCCGATTTGAGTATGAATTTCAAAGTCTCCAGGGAAGTGGATCGGTCATAATCTTTTTCCCGTTCGGGTAACTCATCGTATGGAACCATGCATGGATGCTGTTTTTTCTCATCGTTACGGACGGGTCCGTAGCTCCAACCGTCGGCGCGACGGTTGGCCGACCACACTTCGTGGACGTTGCGGGCCAGCTCTTCGGAAAGTTTCTGCAGTTCAGCCGGCAATTCGATATCGCCGGTATCCATGGGTTGAGGTATATATTGCTTCATATTGATTGTTAAATCCAGGTGAATTTCTTCCAGATGTATTCCAGAGGTCCGTGGTTATGGCGTCCGGTCCAGAACCGGCAGAAAATATACTGCACAATGAATATTGCTGCACCGACAAAAACGCTGGCGGTTATTCCGAGCTGCAGGTGAAGTCCCCAGTTATAGAAGAGTGCCGAACCTATGATGCCCTGGGTCACGTAGTTGGTCATGCTCATTTTACCATAAGGAATAAGCAATGACAGCGCATGACTCAGTTTGGAGGTTTTATAATAAGCAAAGAGGATTCCCGATACCAATACCACCATGAACGAGAAATTTGCCAGAGAGGATACGAGAATCATGAAAGGTGCCTTGAAGTTGGGATTGGTGATATAGTCACCGGCCATCGTATGGAGTCCGTGAAGTGGGAAGAAGCAAATCAGAGCTACCGCCAGGGCGATGCCCCATTTGCCCAGATGCTCGCGATGGAACCAGCCTTGTCTGCCTATAAGCATTCCGGCCATGAAGAGACCTGCCGTCTGGAAAATACGGCCGTGTTCCCAAGCCCATGCCAGCGAAGCCAATTGGCCTTCCCAGAGGTTGACCTTTACGGTCCCCCAGAAGTCTCCGCCGGTCTGCATGGCGAAAGTAGCTTTCCAGAACTGTGCGGATTCTATCGGTATTATCTGATACGAATCGGAGCACAACGAGCGGATTATCTGGTAGATGCACATGGGTTGCAGGAGACATATCGCTGAAAGGGTGACGATCCATTTAGTAGGCAGTTTGCATGTCAGCACCAGTACGAAGCCCACAAGAGAGTACATCACAAGGATTTCTCCGGTGAAGAAAGCTGCGTTGAAATTGCCTATAATAAAAAGCAGAATCAACCTCCAGCAGAAACGTAGGCGGAAGTCCTTGCCGCGTAAACGCTGGTTGTCATGCTGGATGAAAAAGCTGAAGCCGAACAACATCGCGAATATGGCGTAGGCTTTGCCTCCGAACAGGAAGAACAGACCATCCCAGATCGCTTTGTCGCAGAAATTGAGAAAATTGCTCTGTGTGGATGTGTCGGGGAAGGAATAGAAGTTGAAATGCTCTATGGAATGCAACAGGATTATCGCCAGTACTGCGAATCCGCGCAGTACGTCCGCTGCGTCCACGCGGAGATGTCTCTTCTTTACGGGGTCGATATGGCTTGATTGTGTCATGGGGTTAGGCTTTTATTGTTGTGTTTAGTGAGATTTATAATGATTTATGGGGATAGAGTGTGTCCCACCATGTGGAGTTATGTTTCAGATATTTCTCGAACCAGGCGAATATCGTGTCCTGCCACTTCACTCGTTTGTCATAGTCAAGGATATGATGGTCCTGGTCGGAGACGGCTACGAAAGCCGTGGGGCGTCCCAACAGTTTCAAAGCGGTGTACATCTGGATGCTCTCGCCGACGGGAACGTTGTGGTCGCTGTCGCCGTGCAGGAACAGTATCGGAGTATTAATTTTCTCGGCCATGAACAGTGGGCTGTTGTCCACGTAGAGGTCGTGTCTGTTCCAGGGATAGCTGTTTGCCATTGACACCTCGCTGTAGCTGTATCCCCAGTAGCCTTCGCCCCAGTAAGATGTATGGTCGCTGATGCCGGCGTGGCTGATTGCCGCCGCGAAGAGAGGAGTCTGGGTCTGCAGATACTGGGTCATGAAACCGCCGTAGCTTGCTCCTATGCAGCCAATGGCTTTTGAATCGGCCCACCGGTTGGCTTTGCAGAACTGCTCCACACCTTCGATGATGTCCTGTGCCACGCCCTGGCCGGCGGTGTTTACATGGCGTGACGCCCATTCCTGGCCGCGGCCCGTGCAACCGCTTGGATTGATCACCAGAACGGCGTATCCTTGGGCAGCATACAGATGCTGAGGATAACGGCTTTCGAAATTACGGCTTGTAGGCGAGCAACCGCCGTAGTAATTTACGATTACAGGATATTTTTTCGTGGGATCGAAATCGGCGGGAAGATAATAACGTGCGTTGATAGTGTCGCCTCGTGAAGTCACATAATCGAAAGGAATCACATCTCCGAGTTTGACTTCGGCCAGTCTTTCTGCTGATGGATCGTCTATAAGTCGGGTGGTGCCTCGACGTATGTCGGTCACGTACACGCGGTCGGAATTGGAGGCCGATGAACCTTGCCATGCAAGCATGTCTCCTTTATACGGAAGTGCGAATCCCTGGACTATGTCTTCGGTTTTGTCGGTGATGTTACGGAACGTCCGTTTTGCGGGATCATAAACGAATAAAGGAATGCGGTCATAATCTTCGGCGGTGAAATATATTTTGCCGTCGGCGGTACTCCATTGGAACGATTGAACGGAGGGATCGAAATCGCGTGTGACGGGGTCAACGGATTTATCGGAGACATTCACTAAGAACAATTCCGTCTCGGTCATTGAAGGAGTCCTGTCGGCCGGAAGGTTACGGCCGATGCCGTTGAATGCTTCGGGAGTCCCGGCCACCAGAACTTTTGTGCCGTCGGGGGAGAATCGGGC
>USIY01000029.1 GCA_900554845.1 uncultured Bacteroidales bacterium
CGGCCCATGCCGCGTATTCCTTCCGGCGCTCCGCGACAATCTTCTTCAGCTCCTCGGCCCGTTTTGCATAAAGTTCCTTGACTTCGGGACGTATCACCCAAGGATTCTCGGGATCACCTCCATAATTGGCGACAGTGGCCGCAACATCGGCACCGGCAGCGGAGATAGGCTGTCCATGAGTATTGATGGCTCCTTCCAAAGAAGTACCGTCGGCCTTTACTACCCCCTTGGCCATAGTGGTGTGGCCGATAATGAGAGTAGGACGTTCTTTCTCTTCCAGCGCTTTAGCCAAAACATCGGCCATAGCCAAAGGATCGCTTCCGTCGACTTCAAGAACATTCCAGTTCCACGCACGGTATTTCGCAGCCACATCCTCGTGGTCAACATCCTTCACAAGTGTGGAAAGCTGAACCTTGTTCGAGTCGTAGAACATGATCAGATTATGCAGGCCCAGTGTTCCTGCCAGACGACCGGCGCCCTGCGAGATCTCCTCCTGTATGCCTCCGTCAGAAATGAATGCATAAGTCTTGTGTTCCACCACTTTGCCGAAGCGTGCCTGCAAGAACTGCTCGGCTATAGCGCAACCCACTGCCATAACATGGCCTTGACCCAGAGGACCGGAGGTGTTTTCAACGCCTCGGTTCACATCCACCTCGGGATGGCCGGGAGTCTCGCTGCCCCACTGACGGAACTGCTGCAGATCCTCCATGCTGTACTTTCCGGTCAGCGCCAGAATGCTGTAAAGCATCGGCGACATGTGGCCGGGATCCAGGAAGAAACGGTCACGGGCGAACCATGACGGATCCTCGGGGTCGTACACCAGAAACGATGAATAGAGCACGTTTACAAAATCTGCGGCTCCAAGGGCTCCTCCCGGATGTCCGGATTTGGATTTTTCTACAATTTCGGCTATCAGCACACGCAGGTTGTTGCCGGCTGAACGCATCACTTTTTCATCCATATCTTTCAAAATGTTAGGCATATTAGACACAGTTATTAAAGATCACGCAAGTCAATGGGGGTCTCGTCCACGGGGATATCCTTGTTCACATTTTTGGATCCTATCAACGAGTAGAACAATATATAGGCCAGCATAGCCACTATCAGCCAATAACTGTTCACATAACCCACTCCGCTGCGGGCAATCATATCCTGAATATACGGCATTACGCCACCGCCTACAACCATCATCATGAACAGTCCGGAAGCCTTGGCGGTATATTTGCCCAGACCCTCCGTGGCGAGGTTGAAGATACCGCCCCACATCACGGATGTGCAGAGACCGCTGAGGAAAATGAACAGACACTTGATGGGAACGAGACCAGAGGTGATGTTAAGAGCCTTGATTTCAGGAGAGGTGAAAGTGACATCCTCGGGAATGAAAATGGCCAGAAGCATCAACACGATAGCTACGGAGGAAACTGTGACCATCTGTACCTTGGTGGACACTTTTCCGCTGATGATTGAGCTGAGGAAACGGCCTATCAGCATCATCAGCCAGTACAATGCCGCCAGCGAACCGGCCACAGCTGCGGCGCCTTCGAAATTCTCACGGCTTATCCAGGCGTTCATCTCGCCGGGGATGCCGATCTCGATGCCTACATAGAAGAAGATGGCAAGGATGCCCAGACGGCAATGACGGAACTTGAGCGGGCTGTGTTCATACTTTACCTTGCTAAGATTGGCCTGAGGCTCCGGAATCTTTACAAAGGATATGATGATAAACGCCAGCACGAAAATCACAATACCGGTTATTACCAGAGGCGCAACCGCCGCCATTGTCGTTTCCTTGGTCAGCGTGCCCACCAGCATACCGACAAGCAGAGGAGTCAGAGTTCCGGACAGAGAGTTCAACGTACCTCCGGTCTGGATCAGCTGGTTGCCCTTGTTGCCTCCACCGCCGAGAAGATTAAGCATCGGGTTCACTACTGTGTTGAGCATACATACGCAGAAACCGCAAACCAACGCTCCGAGAAGATATATGAACAGATTCAGATATGTCGGATTTTCACCGCCGATCACAACGACGTCGCCGCCCACCACGCTGGAGAGAAGCTGAATGCCAAGACCTATGGCTCCTACCGCCAGGGCTATCAGGGCCGTCTTCTTATAACCGTACTTGATAAGCATATTTCCCGCGGGTATTCCCATGAAGAGATATGCGGTGAAGTTCATAAGGTTACCGGCCATACCGGCCCACTCGTATTTGAAACTCCAGATGTTTCCAAAAGGTGCCGCCATATTGGTGACGAATGAAATCATCGCGAATATAAAGAACATCGTGATGATTGCCACAATGCGGCCGTTGTCTTTCGGCGCTGCCGCCGCTACTTGTTTTGAGCTCATGATTTATGTTATTGTTTTTTTAATTTTTTACAGGTTAACACTTCTGACTGTCAATATTCGCGAGGACCGAAAATAGCCGTTCCGATGCGAATCAGATTACTTCCTTCAGATACGGCCAACGGCCAGTCATCGCTCATCCCCATGGAAAGGGTATCGAACCCGCGGAGGTCCGGAGCTATTTCTGATATTCTGCGATAAATGGCTGCAATAGCCGCAAAATCAGAGAGAACCCGTTCTTTGTCATCGGTGTTCGAGGCCATACCCATCACTCCGCAGATATGTGTATTGGCGAGGCGTTCAAACCGTCGTTCCCTGAAATATTCAAGCAACTCTTCGGGCAAGAAACCGAATTTAGTCTCTTCCCTGGCCACATGCACCTGCATCAGCACACGAGTAACCACTCCGGCTCGACGGGATTCCGCATCGACTCAGAGATGGCCTCGCAACCTTTCATTGCCTCTACTTCAATGCCGGATACTGTGGTTGGGATATTAAATGTTTTTAAGGATTTACAACCGGATAGTACACCTTTTGACAAATAGGTGATTCCATTATCTAATTCAATACTCTCCAGATTTTCACAGTCGCAAAATGCGTAAGCCCCAAGAGTGGAAAGAGGCCCAAGTTTAATACCTGTTAGAGATGTGCATCCGGAAAATGCTGATTTGCCGACTTCTGATAGAGTGCCTAGGAACTCTATATTCTTCAACTCTTTACACCCCCAAAAAGCCGATTCTCCAATGACGGAGCAACTTGATGGAATCACGATGTGATTTAATGAAACACATCCTTCAAACATCCCTTGAATAAGGGATGTTGTTGTATTTGTCAATTTTACATCGGTCAATAAAGGAAGATCCGAAAATGGAGAATATTTATTTATGGCAATTTGACGTCCGATATAGAGTTTATTAATGGGACAGTCATTGAAATATGATTCAGCACCATGATCTGGACGAAAATTGAGAATTTCAGCACCCTCCTCAATGATTACTTCCTCCAAAGATGTGCAACAATTGAAACAATCTGCAAACAGATATTGAATAGAATTAGGGACAATGAGTTTCTTAATACATGTATTGTCCTCATAAGCAGCAAATTTGATACCAATGACTTTAAGTGTCTGACCAGCATATTCCACGGTTGAAGGAATTACGAGTGTCTCGGATGCGAAGTCGTTATAGAATCTAGTCTTTCCATCAATTTTGACACGGTCTTTATAGGTTACCGAACAGGTTCTGTCTGACAAGGATTCTACATCATAGTAAATGCCGTCGACTTCAAAGTCGTAAGCCGAAGCTGATAAGGATATCCATAGTATTACTACGAACATCCAAAGTTTTTGTATGAGTGGTCTCATAGTCAGTTCTCTGAAAATTTGAGATTATAATATTCGATCATGTGAACAGTACCATCGGTAGTGTCCTCGACTAAAGCCATAGTCTTGATATAGGGGATGTCTTTACTGGTGTCCACATCGTCAACCCAGCGATGGAAATACCCCGAACGCTCTTTGGAAAGTTCTTCCCACTCCATCTGCTCTTCTGGAGTAGGATCCGGAAAGAATTCAGGACTTCCGAGTGTGAAAGTTACTTTGCGTAATTTTATACACATATTATTAACTGTGCCTCAGTCATCCCCTCGTTGGCGTTAGTCGTTTCACGAAAAAAGCGTAGGAATCTGTATCTGTTACCGTCCTACCACTTGAGGCTTCTCGCATTGCCTTGTCTATGTTGGACGGCAACGAAGAAGCCCTACGCTTGTATATGCAATAAAATCTTCCGGCAATATTCCTCACGGAATATCGTACCGGATGCAAAATAATTACATATCCACGGGCATCCATCGTTGCTCAATCCTTGACATAGACAGAAATCTTGCGAGAATTTCAAGTGGTCAAGAATCGGCGCGGATAAACGCTTTTCATTATGTCTGCATCCCGCCCTCATCCCTTACCGGGGCTTCGTGCGGTCTACAATCGCAAAGTTAATACAAAATCCGATAGATGCAAAACATTTATAGTAAAAATTTAAAAAATTTAAATGAGCGGAATCAGATGGCAAAAGATGGCAAATGTCTTGTGGGATTTTCATTCACATAAATTTTGTGGAAGGAGGTATTTTATGCAAATTGTCGGCATCACTGAAATTTGCATAAAATAGTAGCGTGGGCTCTTCGTAGCCGCGCACCAACACGGATAAAATGCATTATGAATTATTCATGAGGACTTTGGTTATTGTCTGTGAGCGTCTGCGGAGAGACCGCTCTACTATAAGCCGACTCCGAGCTAAAGCGAGGTTCTTATGTCCTTTTGTTCTTTTCAAAAAATTAGGAGGCTCGGAAGCCTAATCTGCGTCATGAAGCAGTTTTTGAGAGCCTGTATCCTGCTCATTTCAGCAATTTTCTGTCATTCTCTCCACTTTCGAGGATACTCATCTGATGGATGGCAATCTGATTAAGTTTAATCAATCGTTCTGATTGTGGCGTTCCTTGCTCAATGAACACTGCATTGAGATTCTCCATATTGGAAAGGCATATAAGCTCGTTGATGGAAGCGTAATCGCGGATGTTCCCTTTGAGGTCGGGATTGGCTTCGCGCCATTGTTTTGCCGTCATGCCGAACATCGCTACATTCAGCACGTCCGCCTCGTTCGCATAGATGATGCTCGCTTGAGTCTTGGTAATCTCAGCAGGAATAAGATTGTGCTTGATGGCATCTGTGTGGATTCGATAATTAATTTTTGATAGCTCGCGTTTGGCAGACCAGCCTATAAGACGCTGTTCTTCTTCTTTTAGCCGCTGGAACTCTTTGACGATATAAACCTTGAATTCCGGACTTATCCACATTGCGAACTCAAAGGCAATGTCTTTGTGGGCATATGTGCCGCCATATCGCCCGGCTTTTGCCTGCAAAGAGACGGCAGTGGTTCTCGAAACGAATTCCTTTACGCTTATTTTGAAACTGTTAAGACCTGCCTGATTTCTAATTGTGGCGAATTCGCCATAATTAAAATTCGGATTATACACTTTCTCCTAGATACCGATAAACTCCAACGTGTTACGGTTGCGCAGCCAGTCGGTAATGAAGAAATCTCCGTCCTTGGCACGCATCATGTCAGTAAGACAGATATAGTCCTCTCCGTTGACTTTTACAATGTTGACTTCCGTATCTTTGACTGTGATTTTTGTCATTCCTCGCTAATTTTTTATTGTATCTGAATCGGTACATTTGCCAGTTTATACTGAAAGTGTTACTTTTGCAGTGTTGATTCCCGGTAGCCCCTGACTCGTCAAGCTATCGGGTTTAGTTTTATCAGCACAAAGGTAATAATTTTCAACGGATCGGTCACTGATTGCCGAGCTGCTCCAGATATGCGTCCACTTCCTCTGCTGTGGGGTCGACGGCTATGACAGTGCCGTTCGGATCCACCAAAACCATCCGGCCGCCGCTCAACCCCGCGCCATAACGCTCCCATATGCGTCCGGCGTCGTTCAGCTCCACAAGATTAAGCCATGGATAGCTATCTTTTGCTATTGCTTTCTTCATGGCGTCGGTATTGCCGTTCTCACGCGCTATGCCCACCACCGTGAAGCCGCGGTCCTTCCATTTCTCATAGACCGGTACTAGCGCCTTGGAGTGCTCGCGGCAGGGAGCGCACCACGACGCCCAAAGATCAACCACCGCCGTTTTCCCCTGGATCAGTTCCGACAGATTATGAACATTTCCGTCAAGATCGGGAGCAGAGAAATCTGGTACTCGGTATCCCGGTTCAGCGGCCTCCTGACCCAGGAACTTTGCCAATACCTTGGTGTACTTATGGTTCGGGAACCGTTTCTGGTATACGTCTGCAAAAATTGGCAGCAATTTCCGGAAATTAGGGTCGTTATACCGCATTTTGCTGTATATCAGGAAAAGGCCAACCGGCGATTTGTCATCGCGGATGAAATCACTCTCGATGGCCTCGACTTCTTTGGCAACCACTTCCGCACGCTTACCTGCCTCCGCAGTAGCCTCCAATCCTGCCGCGGTGAAAAATCCACCGCTTTCCTGAAGGCGTTCCAGTTGCTGATAAAGAGAATCCAATCGTTGTTCAGGGATGTCTTCCCCTGATTCCAGAATATCCCTTAGAGCATAAGCTTCGGGCGTGTAGAGTGCATGTGCGGCTTCCAGCGAGTCAACGCGATCGTTTATCCGTGCTTCGGCGAAGTGTCGGTTCTGCGATTCGAGGAAGTCATTGAGTCCCTGCGTCAACGGACCGCCCGCGATGCGTTTTTTTGCATCAGGATTATTGTCAGCCGGGATGTCTATATTAACGTCCACACCTTCCGTGAAGAATCTGTACATTGTCATGGCGCCACGCATGACCTCCGGGCCGGTGCACAGCATGTATACCTCCGGCTCATCGGTGGCAAGCGTATACCGGAACTTGCCGTCGCGCACGGGAACTATCCGGAACTTGTCCATACGGATATCGTCGCCGGCGGGAATCAGAATAAGCCATGAGGCCTCCGGGCGACCCTTGACACTGCCTGTGATATCGGTACGGATATTTCCCCTCGGCTGAATGCCGAGATTCAATCCGGAAACACTCCAGGGGGTGATGGAAGACTCCAACTCCTGGAAATCAACGATTGTGTCGGCCGGTGCAAGCGGAGGAAATATGAATGTTGCGCTGACGTAGGCGGAATCAGTAAGATACACTTTCTGATTCATTTGTATTCCTTCGACACTGCGGAGGGGATATTCCTTCCCTGTGCCATGACCACGAAGTAAAAAGTTGTCGGCGGCACTTACCCACTCGCCGGGACGGCCATAGATGTCGACGCTGACTCGTGTGGCCGTGTCGCTGAGTTCCACACGGGTTATGCCGAACGTCAAGGATGAAGACATCTTGAAATCAGGATTCTCAATCACTTTAGCGCCGATAGTCGCTGCTGCGCCCAATACCGCGATTGACAATGCGGTTGTATATTTATTCATATGTTAGTCAGATATAGTTGATTCGTGAGCAAGGATAATATTCCGGATGGGTGATATAAAGGGATATCATTCCGCTTTCCAGGAAGTGATGTTGCGGGAGTGGGTGCTGAAGGAGATGCCGAGGCTCACCACCGGACGGGGATCACCTGCAAATTGCCGTGCATAGTCTTTCTCTTTGATCTGTGCAAGCGCCTGCTCGGGCGTACCGTCGCGTTTCAGTTCTATGATGTAGATGTAGTCGCGCATGCTCAGCAGAAGGTTGATCCGGCCTTGGGAGGTATGCCATTCCGGCCGTGCATCGATGCCAACAAGCATGAAGATGATGAACAGATTGTTCTCATAGTGTAATTCCGTGGCTTTCTCGGCAAATTCGTACGGGATGCCGGCCATGAATGTCTGCAGATGTTCCATAGCCTCGTCAATCCGTTTCTCATCAAGGAGCCGGCGTATTTCACGGACGTTGTTATAGATAGCAGTCTCGTCCTTTTTGAAATAATTACTTGCGAGATTCTCGAACAAACCTTTACGCACCTCTAAATTGGGAATACCCAAATGATAAAGATCAGGCCGTTCATAACCTTTTATAGTCAGATAACCCGTTTGATATAGAAGAGCCGTGGGCTTGGAATTGAACAGATCGCTCGCCGACAGCGTTCTGCCCTCGACGGTCTCGTTGAACATGTCTGGCAGGAACTCATCGCTTTTCCGGATATGTCTGACAAGAAATTCCGGTGTGCCGCTCTGAAACCAATATGAACCGATTTTGACTTTTTTAAGAGCGTTCAGTAAACTGAACGGGTTGTAGACGTCCGTGCATTCTTCCGAGAAATGGTAACCGTCGTAATTTGCCTTAAGGAGGACGACTGCATGATCATAGCTTACAGAATATTTTTTTGCCAGATCAGAAATTCCTTTATTAAAATTGGAGACAAGTTCATCTTCCGTTATGCCGCAAATGGTCGAAAATGCGTCATCAAAAGATATGTCCTCAAGATTGTTGAGTCCGCTGAATATGGTCATCTTGCTGAAACGGCTCACGCCGGTAAGCATAGTGAAGCGGATATATTGGTCGAGATCCTTGATGTTGACGTAAATCGATTTTAGAAGCAGACGGTGCGCTTCACGTTTCTCCGGATCATGCAGAGTCTCAATCAGAGGGTTGTCGTATTCATCGATTAGAATCACCACAGGTCGACCTGTGGCATTATAGGCAGCCTTGATGATATTGCCGAAACGGGATGACAGGTCAGTGGAATGTATAGGGACATCATACTGTTTCTCCCATTCCAGGAAACGATTATTCAATATTTCTTCAAGATTCCCTTCATCGGTGGAATGATAAGTGGCCAGGCTCAAGGCAAGCACCGGATATGGTTTCCATTCCGTTTCCAGTCCTTCGATGGCGAGGCCCTTGAAGAGACCCTTCTTTCCTTCGAAATATGCCTGAATGGTTGAGAGCAAGAGACTTTTGCCGAAGCGCCGTGGCCGCGAAAGAAAAACGCAGGTGCTGCTTGTGACGAGATTGTAGATAAGCTCAGTCTTGTCTACATAAAGATAGGAAAGCTCACGGAGTTTCTCGAAGCTTTGGATTCCAATAGGATAACGCACAGGAGTCTTTGCCATATCAAATCCGGTATTTTCTACAAAAATAATACTTTACGGGAACACTTGCAAGTCAAATATATTTTCGACAAAGACTTAGAGTGTGTTGGGTTTTAAACCGTTTTAACAATAAGGAGAGTGAGAAGTAAAACTTCAAATTAATCTTGAGGGCTTTTTTGGCTGATTTAGCCAAGTCTCTTCGGTCGCAATGTAGCAATTGCTTCCTCCGCGACTTGCGAACCCCTCTCAAAAAAGCCTCTCAATCTTAATTTGATTTAAAACTCAACACACTCTTAGGAACAGAAGAGATATCGACATGTTGGCCGTAAGGCCAACAGTTTTGCCGGAGGTTTGGATAACCTCCTCTCCCTGGGTCGGCCCGGCGGTCGGGTAAGAGGTTTACTCGGCAGTTGGGTAGCCAACAATGTTTGGAAATAGTTGGCCGAAAGACCTCTGATATCGGACCTCCGGCGCGTGTTATGGAAAGGAGGTTCTCCAAACCTCCGGCCTTATGTCGAGCCGCAAGGCCCTGGCTCCCGAATGAAGCATTGCGAGACTTATGGGTTTGCTTCAATGTATTGCGAACCTCCGCGACAAGAGATGCGTTAAAGTTTTGATGCGTATAATGGTTATAATGACGATGATGTGCATGTTGCTGAGCGGATGCTCTGGGAGAGCCGCGGAGCATGACGGAAATCATCGAGAAGATAAAGAAGACAAGGATATGAAAGAGATCTATTTTGCCGGAGGATGCTTCTGGGGCACGGAGCATTTCTTCTCAAAAGTAAAGGGAGTGACAGAGACCGAAGCGGGATATGCCAACAGCCGGGTTCCGTCGCCCACCTATCGTGAAGTATGCACAGGCACCACCGGAGCCGCCGAGACAGTGAAGGTGGTTTATGATCCTGACATCGTGTCGTTGCCGTTCCTTATCGATTTATATTTCAAGACCATTGATCCTACCATACTGAACCGTCAGGGGAATGACGTCGGCACGCAATACCGCACCGGGATATATTATAACGATGCCGCTGACCGTGCCGTTATCGAAGAGTCTATGGATAGGGAAAAACAGCATTATAACCGTCCGATAGTGGTGGAGACAAAGCCATTGGAGAATTTTTATCCGGCGGAAAACTATCATCAGCAATATTTGGAGAATAACCCCGGCGGTTATTGTCATATCGGTCCCGGACTGATGAAGCTTGCCGAGTCGGCTGAAGATCCTTATCTCAAGCAGAGTAAGGACAGCCTACGGCAAATAACAAAGTACCGGAAACCCTCTGACGAGGAGTTACGTCATATACTGACCGCAGAGCAATATGCCGTCACGCAGCGGGGGGCTACCGAACGGCCGTTTGTCAACGAGTACGACCATGAATTCCGCCCGGGCATATATGTGGACATAACGACCGGACAGCCGCTGTTCGTGTCGTCCGATAAGTATGACTCCGGATGCGGTTGGCCGGCGTTCAGCCGTCCCATATCGTCCGATGTATTGACCGAGCATATTGACAATTCACATGGCATGAGGCGTGTGGAGGTGCGTAGCAAGGTGGGGGACGCCCATCTCGGACATGTGTTTCCCGACGGTCCGCGTGACAAAGGGGGATTGAGATACTGCATCAACAGTGCCTCGCTCCGTTTCATCCCCGCATCAGAAATGGAGGCCGAAGGTTACGGCGAATACCTGCCGTTGGTGAAGTGATGTCAACTTTGCCGGATGAATGGATTCCTAATTTTTTATTTTCGCGTGTCACAAACTGATGTGGCGCGCGTACTTTATATGAAGCAACTTCATAGGAATCAAAATATAAAGGAATGAACATTAACAACATTATCAGAATGATGGCAGTGGCCTTGCTGATGACAGGAGCAATGGCATGTAAGGCACAAAAAGATGGCGGCGGTTCTATAGATGCTGATGCACAGTCCGTTGCGTTACCGTCTTTTGACGCCATACATAACGATTGCGCGGTAAGGCTGCATATCGCGCAAGGTAACCGTCAGAGCGTATGGGTGAAACATGCTCCGGATTGGCGCATAGAAGTGTCGGTGAGCGACAGAACTCTGAAACTCAAGGAAGAACAATCCTTTGGCCAACTGAATAAATGCGCGGAAGTATGGATTACAGTACCTGCATTGAAGTCGATCGGCAATAACGGCGCACTGTATGTCGACGGCAACAATATTAAAGGGAAGGAGTTGAGTGTCACCAATAACGGAGCGTTGACACTGAGCGGCGACAATCTTAATATTGGAATTCTGAATTACAACAACAAGGGTTCCATAACGGAGAATCTCCGCGCGGACTGCAAGGAGGTGCATATAGATAACGTCGGCAGCTTTAAAACTCAGTTGACATTGGCTGGCAATGACATCTTTACGCTGAACAACAGAGGTTCTTATGGGGGCGACATAGAAATTGCTGGAAAGACCATAAATATTGAAAACGGAGGTGCCATGAACGGCGACATGGCCATACACGCCGCCACTCTTACATTCAACAATAATGGCAGCGGAACGCAGAAGATAAGTTTCTTCGGTGATGAAATGAATATCGACAACAACGGTTCGGTAAATGTGGATCTGCAGGTGGATTGCAAGAAACTGCATGCCGAGAGCTCTGGAGTCTCGACACTTGTCATATCGGGCACTGCCGATGACACCCGGATTAAATCCGGTGGAATCAGCAATATAGACAGCAGTAAGCTTAACAGGTTTTGAAGGCGGAAGAGTTTCCACAGGAGGCAAGGCGTCTCAGGCCTGTTCTCGTTGCAATCGCACTCGACATTTTAGGCGACCGTGACGAGGCTGAGGACATCGTGCAGGATGTCTTGCTGAAGCTGTGGACCTTATGTCCGCAACTGCGCCTGCCTGTCGACACGCTTGCCTCGGTGGTGACACGTAATATGGCGCGTTCATGCCTGCGGCGCCGGCGCCCTGTCAGCGATGTTGCCGCTTTGGAAATAAGCTACGACGACTCTTCTTCGGAGTGTGAGCAACGTCTTGACTGTATCATGAAGTGTATCGACGCATTGCCGACTTTTCAGCAGTTGGTCGTACGGCTCCGGCATATCGACGGTATGGATTACTCTTCGATAGCCCACGTAACTGGAAGCAGCGAGGCGGCTGTGCGTAAAGCCATAAGCCGAGCCAGGCAGACTATAAGACATCGATATTGGGAGGAGGATAAAAAATGAAGGAAAAAGATATAAAATTATTGATAGAAAAATTTTTCGCCGGCGAGACATCGCTGTCGGAAGAGCGAAAGCTCTATATCTATTTCAAGAGGGGAAATGTGTCCGATAGTCTTAAGCAGTACCGTCCTATGTTCGTCGACCTTTTTCTGCTGCAGGAGCCCGTGGAAAAGTCGCCGCGCCGGAACTTTATCCGTTGGATTGCCGGGGTAGCCGCGTCTGTCGTGCTGTTGTCGGGTGGTTATATGGCATGGACTTCTTTCGAAACACAAGAATTGTACGCAAGTTATGGAGGCAGCTATATGATAGTGAACGGCAAGCGCATCGACAACCTGCGGGAAATAAAACCGTACATTGAGAATACTCTGTCGGACGCGCGTAACATCGAGCGGACTGCGGCGGCTCAGCCTTCCGTTTCCGATATTGAGCGCGACCTAATGGATAATATCAGCGATCCAGAGGAATTGGAGCGCATCAAACAACTGTTAAACTGAGAAAAATGAAACGCCTTATATCGTTAATGATCCTTATTGTGGCTGCCATTGCAACCACAGCGGCGCAAAACCACATTGATAGTCTGGTGGATAACTTCTCGTCCCAGGGCAACAGCACGTTTACTTCTGCAGTGGAGCGCGACAGTAAAACAAACCGTATAAAAAAGGTGGTTAAGAGACTGGTGACGGAAGGTAAGACATCAAATGAACTGCGCAAGGCTTTTGAAGCTGAAAAGCACATCGGTACGTTCTCCGAGAAGTTTGAGAACAATGTTCGCGTATTTATGCTCACAACACATGACAGCAGAACCAACCGCATCTATATGCTCCGCCTTGAGAATGAAAGATTCTACCCGAAGTCAGAAACAACCATAATAATCAAGTTCAAATAGTCCGGCCCCAGGATTGAAGCGCATCTTCGGGAACTGGATTGTATTACATCGTCAAAGGATGGTTTCGAGGCAGGTTTTCTGTGTGACGAGTCCCATCCGGCGGTAGAATCCCATGGCTTTTTCGTTGCGTTCCCATACATTCAGGGTAAGGTTGTAGCAACCTTCCGCGAGGGCGTATTCCCTCACATATTCGTAAAGGCGCCTGCCGACACTCTTCCCGCGAACATTCTCATCGACACATAGGTCGTCGATATAAAGAGTCTTTATCCGGCGCAGATGCCGGCTCCTTGTGTTGTCCTGAATCATGCAGAAACAATACCCGAGAATATGTCCCTCCTCGTCTGCATCCACAAAGACGGGGGTTGATGGATCGGCGAAAATCCGTTCAAGTTCAACAGCCGTATATTTGGTATGCCCTTCGATAAACAGGTCCGGGCGCCCTGCGGCATGCACGTCATTCACCTGTACAAGAAGTCTCAAAACTTCGTCAATATCCTTATATTCCGCTTTCCTGATCATTTCCCGATATTCTAATTTTTCATTGTCACCGTAAAAGTTTTCAAAATTACAAAAATCATTACGTTTTGCAAAAACATACTCTTGATCTCAACTTATCTTTGATATGTAAATACCTGCGAATAGAAATTAATGAACAAATAGATAAGGCAACGGTATCTCCTCTCAAAGTCCAGGCGAATATTTGTCCATGAACTAATTTATTTGTAATTTTGCAGATATGCATACGGCTACGGATTGTATCAGAATACTACAAGAAAACAGAGCCTATATTCAGAAAGAATATGGAGTTACAGAATTATGCCTTTTCGGATCTGTAGCTCGTGGGGACAATCGGCCGGACAGTGACGTGGACATTCTGGTCGATATGCCCCCTAAAATATTTATGGTTGGTGCTCTAAAAGATTATCTTGAGCTAATTCTCCATACTACTGTCGATTTGGTACGCCGCCATTCCCACATGTCCGCACGCTTTCTCAATCAGATTTCCCATGACGCAATTCCAATATTCTGAGTCGGAAGTACATCGTGCATTTCAGACACTGGAATCAATCGAAGAAACTATTGTCCAATTAATCGAGTGGAATAGACATATTGATTCGACAGAGGATTACTATGGATCCGCAGCTGGAATGCAGTTGTTGGCGGCAAACTGCACTCTTATCACGGCAATTGGGGAAGGAGTAAATCGTATTAATAGAATTGTCCCGGGATTCCTCCAATCTAATTTCCCCAGTATTCATTGGCGCTCTATTATCGGCATGCGGAACCATATAGCCCATGGATATTTCGAACTGGATGCAGATATTGTGTTTGAAGCTGTAAATTTCTCTAAGACGGCGATACTGCCTGAGACAATATCGCGAATTTCTCCTGATGCCGCATTGGATCTGTGATTGTCGCTTCCATTTTTTCTTATTGCTTTTGTTTTTATTCCTCGCTTCTCCTGAGCGGTGGGCTCCACTTAAATAATCTTACGACATCTGTAATTGAAACGCGTCTGACAATTTCATAATTTATATGCGGTCCTTTGTTAAACATTTTTGATTAGAGATACGTCTAAATATCAACACACTCTTTATTGTTATAGCGGTTTAAATCTCAACACACTCTAAATATTGACAAAATGAATCTATCGGGTAGAAGACGCAGCGACAATGTCACGGACCGTCGTAGAATCTCCGGCAAGGCTATAGGAGCGGGAGGCATCGGTGCGGTAATAATCGGGGTCATAATCACACTCCTGTCGGGCGGAGACCTCGGGGACGTGCTTCACAATGTGATGGGGTCGCAGTTGCAACAGCAATCTGAGACCTCGACCACAGTAGATTCCTCGTCGCCCGAGGAACAGCGTCTGTACGACATTGCCTCCAAGGTCCTGGCCGGGACTGAAGATGTATGGACACGTGAGTTCCAACGCCAGGGCTGGGGCGACTATAAAGCGCCGAAGATGGTGATCTACAGCGGCGCGGTTCAGACCGGATGCGGGCAGAGCACGGCCCAGACCGGTCCGTTCTACTGCTCGGCCGACCAGACCATATATCTCGACCTTGATTTTTTCAAGAACATGCAGCGTGACATCGGTGCCGGTGGAGATTTTACCTACGCCTACGTCATAGCCCATGAAGTGGGGCACCATGTGCAATATCTGCTGGGAACTCTTGACAAAGCCCACAGCCGGATGGCCCGGCTTTCCGACGCCGAAGCCAACCGGACGAGCGTGCGCATAGAGTTGCAGGCCGACTATTATGCAGGAGTGTGGGCGCACAACGACAACGAGATGTTCGGATCGATAGAGCCTGGGGATGTGGAGGCGGCCATCGACGCGGCGTCGAAAATAGGCGACGACTATCTCCAGCGCAAAGCCTATGGACGGGAGATGCCTGAAAGCTTCAACCATGGCCGTTCCTCCCAGCGCATGCGATGGCTGCAGCTCGGCATCGACTCCGGTGACCCGACGGCCCACACCACAT
>USIY01000030.1 GCA_900554845.1 uncultured Bacteroidales bacterium
GATTAGGACACTTTTTTGTCTAATGAGCTTTCCTAATTAGGACATTCGCTATACATTTAACGGCAATCTTTTCTAATATACTTTTAATTCGTCTGAGAATCAAGAATATAACTTAGGACAAAATTAGGTCTAATAAATGCTTAAACTTAAGACAATGGCAAGATTATGTCCTAATTGACAAGTATTTCCCCTCTCAAATTACTCCTGAAAATATAAAGGAGCCTCATGACTCATATCCATATAATGTGAAGATGGCAGAGGTTCTTTACCGCTCCATGTGGATGGAGAACTGGGGCTCCGGAGCCAAACGCATCATCGAAGCTTGTAAAGAGCAGGGAGTCGAAGAGCCTACATGGCTATGGGACGGAGCATTCGTCTATGTTACATTCAAGCGACCGGGAAAAGTTGCTTCCAATACATCCAAAGATAACTTAGGGGGTGATGTCGCCCCAAGCACCCTCTAAGCACGACCCAAGTACCGACCAAGTACCGCCCAAGCACCGACTAAGTACCGTCCAAGTACAAACAGTTATACAATCAATGAATGATGATTATATATCTTTAAATGATATTATGGATAAAATGGAAATAAAACACCATCCTACCTTCAGAGATAATTATCTCAATCCGGCTCTTTCTGATGGTGCCATTGAACGGCTTTATCCTGATCAACCCAGACATCCCAAGCAGAAATATCGGCTGACGGAGGCCGCAAAGGAATGGAAATTACTCAATCATAAATCTTAAGGTATATAGGCTCTAAGGTTTTGATAACTTTAACTAAGTGACTGTACTAATAGACTTCAGAAAATCGTTATTTTTGCAGTTGACAAGTAAGAGAACTTGCGGGCAATGATAAAATTGATTCCGTTGGCTTCGGCTGAGCATTACGATGAAACGTGATGCCATGCGCCTCTGTAGCAAATATTGGAGTTGTCGGGAAATGGCGAGACAAATATTTGATTTACAGGATATATTCGAGGTGGAGTTCCCCAAGTGGGATCACGATGGAAAAATGCCAAATTAAGAATATTGCTGAAATTTAGACATCCCGGCGATTTTTTTATTTTGTCCGTTTCATCAAAAAATGGCAAAAAATGGCAATCCCAGGTCCCGAAGTCTCGAATCGCCTAAAGCAGAAATGCCGGCTGACAAAAGTTGCCGGTCAACACCCTCTAAGTACAAACGGGGACTGTGCCTTCAAAGAGACGCAGCCCCCGTGTGCGGAATATACATTGGCCTATCACTGTAGGAACAGTATCGTCATATCTGCTTGTCCAGCGTCAGGGGCTGTTCTTTTTTCACGGGGCGGTTGATGCCTACTGTCCAGCTGAGATAAGGGGTCAATGACAGAATCTTAGTGCAGACTGCACAGCTGAAGAATGTCGACAACGCTATTGCCGGAATCGCAGCTGCGGTCGGCAATTGCATCTGAACCTTGAATATGTCGACATAAAGCCCCAGCCATAAGATGTGCATGAGGTACATGCCATAACTTAGATTCGACAGTTCGGCAATCCAGACAGGTGCCTTGGTTTTTCTGATGCAGGTGAACAGCAGGAAAGCACCCGTGGTAAGCATGACGCAGTTTATGGTGCAGAACGACCATCCTATTTCAATCGTCGGCGTTGCGTGAAGCATGCCGGGAACAGCCTGAACATAAAATGACATTATTGTCCAGATTGCTCCAATCACCATGGAGCACGCACCGATTGTAATGCGTTTTGCCCTTGACCAATCAAGATGCACACGGATATAATGGGCAAGAACCAAATATCCGAGATATCCTGAAAAATACCACAACATGTGGAATTCATTCCAGAAGCATTGTCCCCAGAGCTCGCCGCAGAATCTGTTCAGATACGGCATACATGACGATATCAGGAACAGCAAGATAAAAAACCGTTCTTCCGAGGGCTTGGCCTTGGCCAGCCAAGGAGAAATGATCGGTATGAACAGATATAGACTTATCAAAGGATACATGAACCAAAGATGTCCTGCCAAAGTGGGAAAATTCAGAGGAATACGCGAGAGGTCGCTAAATGAAGTCTCAAGATCGATCTGATTCCAAAGCATCGGCACCGTGGAATAGATAATCATAAAGAAGAGAAAGGCGGGTATGATCCTTAGAGCCCTGCGCTTGTAGAATTCCACCGATGACATACCCTCTTTCATAGGCACGAGCAAGAACGCCGACACAATCATGAACAGCGGCACCGACATACGGGAGAAACCGTCATAGAGAGAGACCCATAACCTGTCGGTTTCATTGGCGAGAAACGACTGTGGCCCCGCCATGTCGGTGGATCCCGGAGCGCCGTAAAAATTCTCGCTTGCATGTACGAGCATAACCAGAAAACAGGCAAATACTCTTATATAATCAAGAAATACGATTCTCTTATTCATTATTTTTAGTTTAGTTCAAAAAAATAACGGTCAGTACGCCGTAGTGTTGTGGCGGCTAATGATTCAGATCGCGACTTTCAGCAACGACAGATCCCCTTCAACCTCAAACGAGTCCGCGGAAGCCGGAATCAGAATTGTCTCTCCTTGCTGGACAGTGGTAAGGATATTGGAAATTTTCAGCTTGCCGGCGCCCTTAAGGCATACTATGCTCATCAACGTCTGCTCCGGATTTGAGAACACCCTCGACCCGGTCACTTCCTCATACTTCACCTCAATGTCATTCATGTCGATATTGTCGGAATCGCAAGCCTGTTGTATTTCCACCAGAAAGTTGCCTGCGCCGATTGTCTTGACATATCGGGCGGGCATATAGAAGGCATCGCCGGGATGTGTCTCCAGAGTCCCCTGTGAATCAGGTCGGGAATCGAGCCCCCCTCCAGCCGTGAATGCATCTTTTGAATAAGCTGAGTCAGTGTGAATCACGGCTCCGTCGGAGGCATTGAGGATATACCACATGCAGGCGTTGCCGGAACATTCCTGCGGGTAGTTCACAGTAGTCCGGTTGTGCAGGGTATCCAGAGGGACATCCTCGTTTGCATCAATTAGCCGGATTGTCAACGGGAAGCGGTTGCCGTAACGCTCATAGACCTTGTGTCCAACCAGCGTTTCGCCATATTTGGCCGTCAGGTCGTTGAGCGTAAGGCCCATGTCGATTCCCTCGGAGACGATGCTCTCGCAGCCTGGCACAGCAGAGAGCTCCCAGCTCTCGCCTATATTGCGACAGTTGACGGAAATCCGTTTGAAGCGGGATATCTCTTTGCCTCCCCACAATGTGTTCCTGAAATAGGGGAGAAATTTTAATGGCTGTTTCATAGGATCGTTATTAATGCTTTTTCACCAATCGAACGTCACTTTCCTCCCTTCGGGAGAGTTCTCGAACTTCAGCAGATATGTCCGGGTGTTCTTATCCCAGTCCTGCGGATTGAATGACTGAACGCCGTCCACTGTAACGGACTTCGGCATCGAGGGGAGCAACACGCGGGAAACGCCGTCGGTATCGATAGGACTCTTGGCAGTGAACGAATAGGAATGACTGCCGCGGTTCTCGTCCGATTCCCGGAAAGATGCTGCCAGGACCTGGGGACGTTTGCTGTCCTTTACCTTGTCAAGATCCACAAGCAGGGCCTGAGCGCCGGGATTCACCGTCACTGAAGACAGGACGGGAAGCTCGGGATCGAACAGATCGATGAATCTGCCGCTCAATTCCAAAGGCTTGTCGCTGACACCCTCGTCAACTACAGCTGCAAGCTTGTAAACCCCGCGTTGCAGCTGGAAATCGTTCTTGAAATCGAGTTTTCCGCCCTTGGCTCGACCGGTATAGAGGGCCGTGAGGCTCTTTATGTAATCGGTGTCGCCACCTTCGCTGATTATGAAATCTTTAGGATCATGCCGCATCACCATAACGGTTCCTTTGCCAACTTTGTACTCACCGTCGGCGGCGTTCATGTCGATTCCCAAGGTGCGGAACAGATGCTGCGAGGGCGCGGCATAAGAGTTGCCGTTGGTGGACCACCATTCCTGCACACCCTGGAATGGATCCTTGTCGGATCCGCAGAACAGGAGAACGCCGCCCTTCCTGACCCATTCCGCGAGATACTTGTGAGCCTTGGGATCCAGAGGCTTCATGTTGGAATAGGTCATCACCAGCACCTTTATGTCGCGGAGGGTGGCCGGGAAAGCCAGGTTCTCTATATGTACCGTCTTGACGGGCACCCCTCGTTTTACGAGCGGCAACGCCATACCGTAAAAATTGGCCAGCTGCGGGTCGTCGTAACCTTCATGCTGCGGAAAGCGCTGGAACATTAGAGAGTTCGCCATCAGTACACCTATTCCGTGACTTCCGTTCAATCGGTTGTCGCTCCCGGGCATTTTGTTCAAAGCATTTATCATCACCTGCATCTGAGCGGAATAAAAGCGTGGAATGCGGGTTTTCTCCTTGCTGTCGGGACTTGTGCGGTACAGCCCCTCGTAGATGCGTTCGGGCCAAGGCATCACCTCATAGTCGCTGACGCCGGGATAGAGCAGCTGGGCGGTGAACGTGGCCTGGTAGTTGCGCTTGTAGTCGGCCCAGTCGCGGGGCCAGTCCTCGATGGGGTCGGTCAGGAAGAACATCTTTCGGCCGGTAGGCGCGGTCATGGATTCCATGGACCCATATTCCAGGAATGCGTTCTCGAACACTCGTTCTTTACGGATGCCGTTGAAGAAGTTGGGTTCGCGCGAAGTTCCTGTCCACACCTGGGCAATGTATCCGTCCACGCAAGGAAGCGACGCCAGGCTTGCCTCGGGACTGACTATCTGCCATTGCGAATAGTTCACAAGCGAATGGGTGGGCACATAGCATTTGATGTCTCGGCCCAGGCTTTTGCCGTATTCCTTGGCGTATGTGAACACTTCGTTCAAAGCACGGTAGTAGAGATGGTACTTCAGCTTATTCGACATATATGTGGCTTCCGGCGACTCGTCCTGCGGACGCCAGTCCGTTCCGTAATAATCTTTCCATTCGCGCTTGAAGGCGTCGCTGTAACCGGAACGCGCCCAGAACTCAGGTTCCTCCATGAAGATCGCTTCTGCTCCGGCGTCGATGGCCCGCTTCACATGACGTTCCTTCATGTAATTCAGGAAATTCATCGACGGCACTATGTAAGGGACCATGTGTCCGTGCCATATGGTGTCGCCTTTCTGAGTGACCTGTCCCTCGTCCAGATGCCATTTGCCATCCCATTTTCCGGTGAAATAGTCCTGGTATTCTCCCCATGCTATTCCGGTCATGTAGTGAATGGTGTATCCGCGCTCTTTCCAGCTCCGCACACGGCTTTCAAAGCTTTTGGCACTGCTGCGGTCGCTGGGGTTGCCTCCGATGCCGTAGACCATTACGGCGTCCGCGCGGTTGTCGATGGTGGGGCGCCATTCCTGAGAAGTCTGGAAAGTTGTCTTTATATTGTCTTCGGAATGGCATATGAATCCGGGCAGGCACAGAAACGCCGCCGTCAGGATTCCGGAGTATATTCTTATGGGTTTCATGATTATGTATATATGGTGGGTTTATTGATGTCTGTTTTAGTGCAGGGAGAGGAAATTTGTAAGGGGGAGGATTATGTCGTAGGGTTGGAGAAAGAGATAAGATAGAAGTGAATGAAGGAAAGGTCCTCCCTCGGGAAACCTCAGGAGGGCCTCTCCTTTTTATAGATAATGTAACTGATCAGTCATCTCAGGGAATCATGACCTCTATGGGTTCGGAATAGTTCCATCGGCGAGTGCCGCTGCCCACGGGCGTGTCGTAATTTATACGAGCCGCGGCGCGGACCCATACTTTACGGCCCGAGGGAATCGTGCCGTTGGAGGTGATGGTGACAGGGGTTCCGAACAGATCGTTGAAGGAATTGCCGGAATAGCTGATCGAGCTTGACCAACGGTCGTCGCGCGCACGGTAGCCCACAGAGTTGGAGTAACTTACGAAGAACTGGATGTCGGTCATGTTCAGATAATTGTCATCCCAGTTGCCCATAGGCTGGATTTTCTCCTTGAATTCTTCTTCGCTGACTCCGCGTTCCACAACTACTTTCGCCTTGACCACACCGTTGCTGACAGTCGGGTCTCCGACGATCTTGACGTTCAGGAAGGGCTGTACCTTGAACTCTACCTTGGTAGTGCCCTTGATGTCGGTGGTTATTGTCTCGTCGGCCAGAACGGTACCGTCGGGTGTCTCACGAACCAAGGGGATGAACGGTCCGTCGATACGGATGTTGTAGTTGCCCTTGAAGATCTTGGTGTTCTGGAACGTACCGTCGGGTCGGCAGAAAAAGTCGGGGTTATGTTCCACATTGTCGCCCCAGCTGAGTTCGGTGAGGCGGACGCGTATGCCTTCGCTTCCCTGGTCGGTCAGCACAGGATTTCCGGTCTTGACATCGATTACGCGGCCCTGGATTGTTTCTTCGGGTTCGTCATAATTGTCGATTTCGAACATGCTGCACGAGGAGAGCATGAGGAGAGCGGCGCACATGCCGGTTATATTGATCAGTTTCATATTGTTTTAGATGTTGATTGTTAACGGTTGGGCTGCTGGTCGATAACGGGACTTTTCACAACCTCGTTTCCGGGGATTCCGAAGTAGTAGTCCACCGGATTGTATTCGAATTCCTTATGCGAGATGCACTCGAAGCGCACATCGAAGAACCATTTGCGGTCCTGGGCGGAATAGAAGGGATAGATTCCGCGGAAGCGGTAGTGAGAGTTGGAGCTGAACTTGTCCTTGTCGCGGTTTTCGCCCCAGAATCCGTTACGATTGTCATAATCGTTCACACGCCAGCGACGGAGATCCCATTTTGTGCCGGTCTCGAAAGCTGTCTCCTTGCGGCGCTCCTTGCGTACGATGTCGCGGCTGTCGTTGCTTCCGGAAAGCCTGCCGGTCAGCAAGGTCGCGCCCGCGCGGTTGCGGATGCTGTTGATGGCGTCGGTAGCCACGGAGAGCATGTCGGATCCATCGGGGCTCGCGGCGCCGGCTATTGACAGCTCGACGGCAGCTTCGGCGGCGTTCAGCAGTACCTCGGCGTAACGCATCAGGATATAGTGCTGGTCGCTGTTGCCCTCGCGTGCGGTGAACGAAGGATCGTCCTTGAGCCATTTACGGCCAAGCAGACCTGTCATGGCGGACTCCGCGTAGTTGTAGAAAGGACCGTTGGCACCGGATGCGTTCATCTTGGTTCCGTCGGGAAGATCAACGATGGTCTGGTTGTTGGGGTCCGGACTCAGGAACAGCGTCGGGTTGTCGCCCTTGGCGATGTCAAGACCCTGGTAGTTCTGGCTTTGGTTCTGATATGAATAATCGTTCAACAGAGGCTTCACGGGAGTGGATCCGGTGTACACTCCGGCGTATATCTCCATCTCGCGGCTCTTGAACTGGTCGCCGGGGATGATCAGATAGCTGAGCAGACGGGGCTCTGCGTTCTTGTAGAAATCGCTCGGCTTGTCGTACATGATATAGTTGCCCTCGGTGTTTGAGTTACCGGTTGTCACCTTCAGCGAACCGTCGGGATAGCGCTCGAATCCCTCGAACAGCTCCACGAAGTCGGCAGTGGGACATACTGCGGAGCTCAGAGGGGAGCGGAACACATAAGGTGCGTTGTAGGCGTCGAACGAGTGGGTGGTGGTGGGGTATATGTACTCACGGATCCAGATATTTTCGGGACTGTCGATGTCGGAGCACATGTCGATCATGTTCTGGCGCTGTGCGGCCCGGTCACCCTCGGTCCATTTCTTCATATAGAGGCTGTAGCCTCCCTTCTCCATCACCTCGCGGGCAGCCTTATAAGCTTCGGAGAAGTAACGTTTGGAAGCCTCGGCGGCTGTTGTCTGGTCGAAACCGATCACGCGGACGCCCGTCTTCTGTCCCAGTCCGGTGAGACGGCCGGGAACAGATTCATTGTATTTAGCCACTGAGCCGGCGTAAAGCATGGCTTCGGATTTTACAGCCAATGCCACGTATTTGTTGGCGTAGCCACGTTTCGGGCTCTTAGGCATCATCAGTTCGGCCGCCATGTCGAAATCGGCGCAGATCTGATTCCAGGTCTCTTCTTCGCTGGAACGGGGCACCTCCAGTTCGTCGCTCTCGGCCGGATAATTGATGACTTTGGTCACCAAGGGAATTCCGCCGTAGCGTTTGGCCAGGGCATAGAATACGTAGGCCCGTACGAAGTAAGCCTCGCCCAGATAGTCGTTATATGTTATTTCAGGATAGTTGCCGCGGAAATCGGGGAGTGTCTCGATAAGGTAGTTGGCCGCACGGAGCAGTTCGAATGCATTGCCCCAGTATGCCTCGTTCTCGCCTGTGAAGGCACGGCAGTATCCGTCGCGGTTCACGGCGTCGCCGGTTCCGTCGAATCCGAATCCGGCCAACCAGCCGTTGTATTTGTTCAGACCGCGCTCGGCCAGGTACTTGAAGTCCTCGAACGGCATCGTGGAGTACATGCGGGCCATATAGATGTCCATACCCGACTCGCTGGACAACAGGTCGTCGGAGGTGACGATATTCTTGGGCGCTATGTTCAGGTCGTTGCACGAGGTCAGCAACGCGGCTCCAAGAATGGCTGATAAAATTATCTTTTTCATGTCGGTTTTCAATTGTTTAGAAGGAGAAATTCAGACCGAATGTGAAGGTCTTGTTAAGGGGATACATACGGCCCAGGTCGTCATCGGGATGCTCCGGGTCAACGAACTTGACTTTTGTGAACGTCAGCAGGTTGTAAGCGTTGAAGTAGATTCGGATGCGGCACTGGCGCGTCCATGCCTCGGGCAGAGTGTATCCCAGCTCGATGCTCTTGAGACGCAGGTAGTCGGTGCTGACGCGGTTGAACGAAGAGTTGGCGCGGGGATAGTGGCCGGTGTATGCGTAGTAGCCGCTTACCCACTGTGTGGCCGGATCATAGGGATCGTCCATGGGGTTGACGGGATGCCAGCGGTCGGTGTACTGTTCCAGGATACCGCCGCCCATGTCGCCCCAGATGGAGTAGAGAGGTTCCTTGTATTCCATGGAGCCGAGGGCCGATCCCTGCCACAGCATCGAGAAGTCAAGGCCTTTCCAAGACAGCGACGCGTTGAGGGAGTAGTTCATCCAGGGAGTCTGGTCGTAAGCGAAAGGATGCTCGTCCTCGCCGTTGATCTCGCCGTCGCCGTTCCAGTCCTCGTACTTGTAGTCGCCGGGAAGCACGTCTTTCTCCTGATAATCTGCGTAGTTCCATATGTCGTTCCAGTTCTCGTAGCGGCCGTCGCCGGTGTAACCGAACTGAACGCCTTGATAACGGTTGTTCAGGTTGTCGTGGCGCCAGCGGTCGTAGCTGTTGGCGTACGGACCGTTCTGGGAAGCGTGCAGGTATTTATTGCGTGTGATGGTGACCATACCCCGGAGGTCATAGGTCACGTTGCCGACGAGATTGCGGTGACGCAGCTCCAGCTCCATACCCATGTGTGAGTCGCTGTTGAGATTCTCGCGCGGGGCGGTGGCGCCCACAACTGTCGGCAGACCTCCTTCGTTGCGTGCGAACAGACCGCTTCGGTGACGGTGGAAGTAGTCGAACGAGAATCCGAAGATGCCGTTGTGCATGTCGAAGTCGAGGCCGATGTCGAATGTCTTTGACTTATACCAAGTGATGTTGGTGTTGGGCAGAGCAAGGGGAGATGCCGCGGATATGTACTGTCCGTTGAAAACGTAACCGGGGGAGTAGCCGTTGTAGTTGCCGTTGTCGGCGGGAATGCCGGAAGGATATTTGTAACCCATGGCCCAGTCATATTCAAGACTGCCGTCGTCACCGAGTTCGCCATAGCTTGCGCGGATCTTAAGGTTGTCGATATGTGCTGCGGCCGCGGCATTGGCGAAGAAAGGCTCTTCGGAAATTCTCCAACCGGCGGATACGGATGGGAAGAATCCCCATTGATGTCCCTTGGCGAACTTTGAGGATCCGTCATAGCGGAACTGGGCCTCGATCAGGTAGCGGTTGTCGAACGCGTAGTTGATACGGCCTATCAGCGCCTGGTTGGCTACTTCGTAAAGGTCATTGTCACCGCCGTTCATGGCGCCTATCTGACCCTCGGTCAGACCCACCAGCAGGTAGGGATTGGCGAACGCCAGGTCGCGGACCGCGTAGAAGTTGTCGCCGGTGCGCTTCTGCCACTCCCAGCCGACGGTGGCGCCGACTTCATGCTTTTCAGCGAACTCACGGTTATAGTTCAGCAGTATCTGACCCAGGAGCTGCGATTTGGAATAGAATTCGCGGCGCAGGTTGCTGGGCGAGCTGTTGTTGTAGATTTTCTGAGTGTAGGAGTCGGTCAGGGGATCGTAGGCGTACTGGTAGTATTCCTTGCGGTACACCTCGTTGTTGTCGATACGGTAGTCATAGCTCATCAGGGCTTTTGCCTGCAGTCCCTGCAGCGCGGGGATGTATTCGCCGAAATCGAAGTTCAGATAGGCCGAGGACTCGAACGTCTTCTGACGGTATTTGCGGTGACCGCTGATGTCGGAGGTCATCATGGCCACGGTGTTCTCTTCCAGATCGAGGCCTTCATAGTTCAGCATGGTGTTCTCGGGATCGGCGTATGCCGGATAGAGGACACCCTGTTTCCACAGGTTGCGGATTATGTCCACGGAGCTTGTGTAAGGAGTGTTCCGTTTGTCGGACATGCCGGCCAAGTTGGCGTAGAACTTCAGTCCGCGTAGGATCTGGGCCGTTACGTTTGCGCGGACGTTGAACTTGTTGTAGTTCAGGTCGCCGCTCTTGAATATACCTTCCTGATAGAAATATCCGAAACTTGTATAGAACTGCACGCGCTCGTTGCCGCCGGATATGCTGATGTCGTGCTGCGTCTGTGGAGCGGTTTTTGCAATGATCAGATCGTTCCAGTTGGCGATGCGGCGTGTGCCGTCGGCCAGAGCCGCGAAGTCAGCCTCGCTGAAGCCAACGGACCCTCCGTTGATGTTGTTCCATTTCTGCTCGTTGTAGATGGTCATGGCGTCGTACGCGCTGGCCAGCTTAGGCATCTTGTTGGGAACCTGGATGGTGTAGGAACCGCTGTATGATACGTTGATCTTGCTTTTGGAACCTTCTTTGGTGGTTACCAGAAGGACACCGTTGGCCGCACGCACACCGTAGATGGCGGCGGAGGCGTCTTTCAGTACCGATACATCCTGGATGTCGTTGGCGTTGAGGCGCTGGAAATCCTCCACTGTTCTCGGAATTCCGTCGATCACCACCAGAGGGGCTCCCATGCCGCGGATATCCATGTTGTTCTTGTAGGCTCCGGGCTCCGAGCTTTTCTGCCATACGCGCAGACCGGGGATACGTCCGGTAAGCATGTTCTGCGGGTTTTCATTGTTGGTCTGGAGCATTTCGGAACCTTTCACGCTTGCCACGGCTCCGGTCACAGATCCACGGCGCTGGGTGCCGTAGCCTATCACCACGAGCTCGTCCATAACCTGGCTGTCCGGTGACATTGAAACGTTCAGCACACTGCGGCCGTCAAGTTTTTCGTTTACGGGAGAATATCCCACATAGGAGAAAACGAGGGTTGCGTTTTCGGGGGCCTTTAGGGAGTATTTGCCGTCCAAATCGGTGGATGTGCCGGTGGAGGAACCCTTGACCATTACGGTCGCGCCGATCAGCGGCTCGTTGTTCTCGTCCGTCACCACACCGCTGACGTTCACAAGCGTCTGGGCTTGCGCCGCGGCGGGGATGGCAAGACACATGAGGACTATCGCCACAAATCGGGCCAGCCTCTTGATTTTGTCTGGAGTTTTTGTCATGATTGTTATTGTTGATTACTTTAGTGCTTGAAGAACCGCATACTCCGTTGCGAACGCGAAGGTGAACATGGCCTCCATGTTATTGCGGTCGCGCGAGGTGTTCCATCCTGCCAGCAGACTTGGAGGGAGCATATGGTTGTAAAGGTGATTGGAATATGCATAGTCGAGATTGCTCTGGAATGCCTTGGCGTATTCAGCTGCCTTGGGATAGGCCTTTACGGCGTCTGCGTAACCGCGGAGGAGCACGCAGTTGAACCAGTTGTTGAAGCCGGTGAGAGCCATTTCGTAGCATCCCGGTTTTGAAGCTGCCGGTTTTGCAAAGTAAGCGAAACTTCGGTCGGCATAATTCTTGAGATCTTCCAGATATTTATTGTCGCCCGTGGCTTCGTAAAGATTCGCGGCTCCGGAAACCATCGTCCCCGTATTGTAAGAGAACCTCTCGCCGACGGCGGCGCTCAGCGCCACATGGCCGCGATAGCGAACTCCGTCGATTTCCTCGTAGCGGATCTGACCGCCGTTGTCATCATTTCCCATCATGTCCACGAATACACCTGTGGACTCATCGTAAAGATGTGATTTCTGATAGTCATAGACAGCCTTGGCCATATCCAGATAATATTCCGCTTTTGATTTTGTCTGTTTGCCCCGGGTCTTGTCGGCATTCACCACACCGTAGGTGATCATGTCGTTCTTGCCTTTGTAGAGTTGGGCAAGTTTTACCAGCGGAGTCACCATCGGGCCGTTGGAGCAGGAATGTTTGGTCACATAGCCGGGTCCCCATGTGATGCCGCCGTTCTGCTTGCCGTCGGCGTCGAGGGTGCAGTCCCATCCGTCCAGCACATACGCCGTGAGGTATTCTGCTTTCTTCAGGAAGGACTCCTTGCCTGTGGCCTCGTAGGCGTCAAGCAACTCGCGTACAATCCACATCTGGTCGTCGTAGACGTTTAGGACTCCTGTCACATCGGCGCTCCCTTTGCCGGCGCCGCGGTTCACTCCGTAAACCGTCCACGTGTTGGTTCCGGTGTAGGAGGTCAGGTCGTATGTGCCGGCGTAGAATTCCAGATTGTCCACAAGGTTGTCCAGCAATGAGGAATATCTTGTGAAATTGGCGTCGTAAAGTTCCGGTTTTCCTTCCGCCTTGAGGCTTTTGAGCGAATTGAGCACAGCGTTGACGGCCTCTATCGAAGATGTATACATCCATACGCTGCCCAGCTCGTCGCTCGCTTTGCCGGTGTAGGGATTGTAGTAGCGGGACATCGCCATACCCGGTCCCTTGAAATAATTGTCAACCGCGGCGTCGATTATCTCGATTGCGCGTGATGTGTTGTCCGTCGCGCTGACTTCCGGCTGCGGTTTTTCGTTGTTCTCCGGCTCGTTCTTTTCCGCGCCGCAGGCTGTGGCGCCCATGACGGCGATCACCGTCAGGGCTCCCAGTCTTAGTGTGGCGCTTTTTATGATATTATGGAAATTCATAGTTGCAAAGCGAAGATCAGTTCATTTTTATGGAGTAGAAACAGAGCTTGTTCTCGTCGCCGTTCTCCTCGCCCTTGAAGACTCCCATTGCTATTGTCACGTTCTTTCCGTTGAACTGCGAGAGGTCATAGACGAAAGTGCAGTAGCTTCCGGGGTCGGAGGGAGTGCCGGCGTCGTGCTTGAATTTCCAGCAACCGTCGGCCGCGGCTTCGGCGGTCTGGGCATTGTTGCTGACGGGTGACAGATGAGTGACGGTGCCGTCGTCGGTGATTGCAGTCACCTTGAAGAAGGTGTAGTTCGATCCGAAGTTACGCACTGTCAGGTCGAACTTGTTGTGACCCTCGGCGATGCTGAACTTGGAGTAGAAGTAAGATTCGGGGACCTTGGTGTTGACATTGTCACCGCCGCGGGTCTTGATCAGGAAGCCTTCCGACGGGAACACCTCGGGATCCTTGGTCAACGGCATGTAGCTCCATTCAGCGGCGACATGAGCCACGTCGCGCCATGAACGGTAAGCGTTGAAATAGTCGTCGCGGTTGCCGCTTACGGGGCTGATCCCGGTGAAGCTGCTTTTTGTGTGCGGCATCGTGGAGCGAACCATCTCCATTGTGAGCTTCCATCCTTCCAGTCCGGGGATCTCAGTGCCGGGAAGCCAAGCCCACAGAGATTCGATGGGCTGTGCGGTGAATGCGATGCGGCGGATCACGAACTGCTTCCAGTAGTCGCCGGCGTCGTGACGGAACGTGCCGACGGCGATAATCACCTCTTTGCCGATATAGGCGCTCAGGTCGGTGACGATCTGCTGATAATTCTCGGAGGCCAGTGTGCGGACACCGCCGATCAGGTGTGCCACGGGCTCGGCTTCGGAGAGGTCAACGACCTGCACGCCGAAGTATGCCGGGGCGTCGTCGGAGGCATTGTGAGTGCGGCTCTCGAGAGTCATCAGGCAGTTGTCGGGAGTGATCAGCTTGCTGCCGTAAACGAATGAGTCGAACATCTCCATGTCCACAGGATTGTTGCGCTGGTCGTCGCTCGAGTTGCGGATTCGCAGGGTGGTACCCTCGTTCTGCTCCTCGTAGTCACCGACGAACTCCAGGGTGCACATATAGTTGCATGCCCAGTCCCAATGTGGATAGTTCTCGGCGTTGCGACCGCCGCGGTACTCATTATAATACCACTTCGGGGCGTCCATCAGGGCGGACTTTGTGAGACCGCGCAGCACGAAGGCGCTTCCCATGGTGATCTGCAGCTCGGCCACGCCGTCAACAAAGCTGTCGACATTGACCTGCTTGGTAACATCGGGATAACCTTCCTTCTGTACCGTCACCGTGTAATCTTTCAGCGTCAGGTTGCGGAGCTCGAAATTACCCTGCGCGTCGGTCTCGGTGGTCTGGAAGTCACTGACCTTCACAACAGCTCCTGCAAGTGGGGCGTTGTCGTGGTCGGCGTCAAGTACGGTACCCTTGATGGATGCATTGGCGAAGACCATGGCCACATCGACTGTGGTCGTTGTGAGATCGCCGAATTTTTTTGCCGTAACGGTTACGGCCGTCGTCTCATAACCCTCTTTCTCGAATACGATGATGCCCGACGTCATGGGCACGTTGGAAAGCGAGTACTTGCCCTGCGCGTCGGTGGTTGCTGAGTTCTCGGTGTTGTGAAGCATAACCTTGACACCTTGAAGCGGTGCCTGCTGTTCATCGGTTACGGTACCGGAGACTGTGCCCATTCCGACAACGTCGTCTCCGTTGGAGTCAGAACATGAAGCTGCCCCGACCATTAACAGTCCGGTCACTGCGGCCAGTCCTAACCATTTAAGAAATCCGTTAATTTTCATGTCAGATATTTTGTTGATAAAGTTTATTGGCATTTTTAAGGTGTCGTAATTAGCTTTTAAGGTTTTTTAATTTGTCTTCAAAACTTTTTACACCGCAAAATAAGCATATAAAAAAAGTCAAAATGTAATCCAGTTGCGCCAAATAAGTATTGTCCGTTACGTGTATACAGATTTGGCAAGGATAGAAACTATCGGGACACATTAAATATGTACCTTTACAC
>USIY01000031.1 GCA_900554845.1 uncultured Bacteroidales bacterium
GTCCTTATCTCCCCGGCGGCTGATCCCTATCTGGAGCAAATGGCCCAGCTGAGCCATAAGTACACGCGGGAAAGATTCGGAAACGTAATCTCGATGTATATTCCTATGTATGTGTCGAACGCATGCACCAACAAATGCGTGTATTGCGGATTCAACCATGACAACAAATTCGAGCGCACCACACTGACAATGGAACAGGTGAAGGCCGAATGCAAGGCCATCAAGGCGCTGGGGCCGTTCCAGAACCTTTTGATAGTCTCCGGAGAGTATCCCTCAAAATGCGGAATCAACTATCTTGAGAACGTTCTGCAGGTATGCCGTCCCTATTTCCACAACCTTACCATCGAGGTTCAGCCGATGCGTTCGTATGAATACGAGCGTCTGACACATTCCGGAATGAATGGAGTGGTATGTTTCCAAGAGACCTATCACCGCGACGCCTACAAATTCTATCATCCCCACGGCATGAAGAGTTTCTATGACTGGCGTCTCAACGGCTACGACCGCATGGGCGAAGCCGGTGTGCACAAAATAGGACTCGGAGTGCTGCTCGGGCTTGAACAATGGCAGGCCGACGTCGTAATGATGGCCCGTCATCTGCGATACCTCCAGAAACATTACTGGCGCTCACGTTATTCAGTCAATTTCCCGCGCATGCGCCCGTCGGAAAGCGGCTATCAGCCCCGCAGCATCATATCCGACCGTGAACTTGTGAAACTCACATGCGCTTTCCGACTGTTCGACCATGACGTGGACATATCTTACTCCACCCGCGAGGCACCGGAATTCCGAAACCATCTTCTCCCTCTTGGAGTCACATCCATGAGCGCCGGAAGCAAGACTGAACCGGGAGGTTATGCATCGACACCTGAAGCTCTTGAGCAATTCGAGGTATCCGACGAGCGGACGCCCAGTGACGTCACTGCCGCAATCGCTGCCGGAGGGTTGCAACCTGTCTGGAAAGATTGGGACGCGGTGTTTGATTGAAACAATATCAATTTACACAAAAAAGGACCTTTTACAAGGTCCTTTTTTGCACCATAACGTGTTCGGCTACAGAATGCATGACAGCATCGGCCATCATTTACCGGATTCAACACCGTCAAGAAGGATGAACGACGCCCAATAATATGGATCGTCCCACCCCTTGTCCTTTTGTTCGCGCACTGCACGCTTCGCAAGTTCCAACGCTTTGTGTTTTGAATGGCCGTGGACAAGATTCTTATAAAATTCCGTCATCAGGACACACGTAGCCTCATCGTCCACTTCCCATAAGGACATCAGTATGCTTTTCACACCGGCTTTCTTGAATCCCCTCTGCAGCCCGAAGACCCCGTCATTGGTGACTACCCCTTGGCCCGTCTGACAAGCCGACAGCACCACCAGTTCCATCCCGCGCATATCAAGTTCCGAAATTTCTAAGGCGGTCAATATGCCGTCGTCAATATTCCCGGGAAAATCCTCTCCTTTATATATATTGTTCGCTCCTGCCATACAGAGTCCGCTATACGACAAAGCCTTCGCGTCGTCCACGGCATCGTCCTGTCTGATTCCATCCCTGTCGTAGAATCCATGCGTGGCTATGTGCAATATTCGTTTGCTCTTACCGCTTAAATTCTTTACGGATGCCTCTGTCCCTTTATCGGCTGTAAACTTATCCACGTTTCTCGAATACTCACCACGTCCTGACTTCAGAATATCCGAGATATTGTCGGCCTCCGTCAAAGTGGCCGGTAAAGGCACGAGATCAACAATAGATTGCCGGGACGCACTGATGACAGGAATATTTCCGTCCAAACCTCTTCTGAGGCCCTTACAGTATCGTTTTGCGTCAGCCAACATATCGTTTATTCCCATATCGTAAGAAAGCCCTCCATATATGGCGGAGCCTTCCCCGCTTCGCTCCGGATTGTCAAGCAATATCCTCGATGAACTGACACGATACATCTCCAACTCCGGCCTCAGAGTGGATATCTCACTTTCCAAAGGATAATTGTACAGACTGCCATGAGGCGAAAAATACACACGGGAGACTTTCTTTAAATATGGTTCTATGCCGTCCCATATGGACTTGCCTAAAATTTTGTTTTTTCCCCATAGTACCTCTTGATCGCCCTCACAACATTTCACCACAACCGGATCGTTTCCTGCGGTCATCACTACGGCATAAAGCCGTGAATCATCTTTACCCGGGGTGCGATAAAACTCAAGAACTGCCTCCTCGGAAGAGAGACGGTTACGGACATCATCATATTTATAGTCCATAAAGGAGGCAAAATTGCTTTCCGAACGCAACTTGTCAAGAAAAGCATGCTCAAGAGAATCCACCTTATTCTTCAGAGCCGGACTCCGACTCATATCATGCTTGAGAATATTCAGAGAAAACTGCATGTCTTTCAGCTCCCTGTTCTGCGAGTGTCTGATTATTTTCTCTATATTGGCATCGTAAGACAGCTGGAGAGATTTGGACATAAGTAGATAATCAAAGCACAAGCCCGACAAATCCGGATGACGGCGCTCTGAAGCAAGCTCAAACAACCGATTCATGTCAGTCTCCTGTATTTTTCTCGAATAATCGGCACGTTCGGACGCCGACATAAAGCATATGTTTTCTTTTACCATTGACCTTATATAGTCAAGATGTTCCGACATATATAATGCATAAGCCTTATAGTTATGTACCTTAGCATAATGTTCGGCCACATCCCATGCATATGCGCTGTGACAATCCTCGTGATTCAGATACCCAAGACATGATTCCGCTTTTTGCGGCATCGGCCAATCATCATCGTACAGCTGCATAAGATTCAATGCCGTTATCTGTCTGGGATAAATTTCCAATGATTCGAGAAAATATTCCTCGGCATTTTTTATGTATTTCGGATCGCTCTTTCCAAGTCGATGATAGATCGATCCAAGATTATTCAAAGATATTGCATAATCTCCGCTTTCCGGAGAGATTTCTTCAAAAATTTTGTTTGCTCTCCGGCAATACTCCATTGCAAGCTGCAAATTTCCTTTTTTTGTATGATATGATGCTATATTGTCGAGACACACGGCGAAATCCAATGACAGAGTGTCATTTCTATGTGTGTGAATATCATATTCTTGCTGTAGAAATTCCTTTTTGTCAGCATTTACAAACTGTGAAACATAACTCAACGCATTCAAGGCATCCGCGTAATTCTTGGAATATTCACCATACTTTTTCCTGAAAAATTCAGCGCATCTGCGGAAAGAAAGATAGGCCTTCTGAGGTCGATCACTGTAATTGTACGCCCATGCCGCCTTCATAAGTTGTCTATGAAAATAAACCGGATCAAGACTTTTCTCAAGACTTATAAAATCCTCATAGTAGGGCAAACTCTCGGAATACTGTCCGTATTCATACAAAGCCTCCGCTATTTGCGACAAGATCCTGGCTTTTCCTTTATCGGAAGCGCCACCGAACCTCATACGCATGTCATATAATTTCTTGATGTCCTCCGGTCCGATATGTATGCCTAATTGTTCTGTGCATACGGACATATACATTGCCGTTACATCACGATAATAACCGATATATGCAGGAACTGTTTTCCTCAATTGTTCATATATATCGTTGGCCTCATTAACGTTACCCTCATTAAGACAGACATGAAACTCCGACACAAGACTCTTGATATCCGTTTCATTGGCTTGTGTGATTGTTAATGAAAATAATAACAATAGAGTTAGGACTATTCCACGCATGAACTACTCTTTTGAACGAATGCTGGTTAACGTTGTAAGAGAAAGATAAGAATCTTCAGAGGCGTCAGGAGTAAACACAAAATAACAGATGCCATAATCATCATCCGGATGCATACGGGTTATCCCAACGGCCATTTTATTGTTGGCGGCAAAACTTAAATACGCGGTATCGCTGATCTTCATCATAGCAATGTCTCCGTCTCCGGTTATCTCCATTCCCATTTCAGCCGCTTCTGAAATAAGACGGTCCTCTTGCGAGAAGCCCTCCTCCACCTGAAAATAACAGCAGAAAAATATAAATTTACCGTCAGGACTGGCCCAAGCGTACTGACCGATATTGGGATCAGAGGCTTCTTCCGAATAAGCGCATCCCTCAGGCAGTTCAATTGTGAATTCATCGAATTCCCATAGCTCGACCTTGGGAACACCCGATTCGTTTTGTGCCCATGCCGCACTTTGGACCATAAGCATAATAAAAAGCAATACAAATTTCTTAATCATATGTTTCATGTTGATGCGTAAGTTCTGATTCTGCGGCAAATATAGTAAATTTTATTATCATTTAAGACGTATAAACCCATTTAAATTAATCTTTTGAGGCATATCTTAACAAAAAAGGTCACAAAGCTCGGAGCAACCACAAGGCCACATAAAAAAGATGATTTTGAATTGTGACGGATTATTAGTAATTTTGCAGTTCAAAGCAGACTGTATACAGTGTATACAGACCAGCTTTTGATGATTAAAGGATAGAACCCAATTACAATACTATAGTATAATGAGAAAGAATATCGTAGCGGGCAACTGGAAAATGAACACTACTCTTCAGGAGGGTGTTGAGCTCGCCAATTCCGTCAACGCAGCGCTGAAGGACAAGAAAGCCAACTGCGAAGTTATCGTTTGCGTACCGTTTACCCATCTCACCAGCGTCAACGCCGTACTGGATCAGAATCTGGTGAAACTCGGCGCCGAGAACTGCTCCGAGCACGAAAAAGGAGCCTACACCGGCGAAGTCAGCGCAGCCATGGTCAAGTCCACTGGCGCCACACACGTAATCCTGGGCCACAGCGAGCGTCGCCAGTATTTCGGCGAGAACAACGAGCAGCTGCTTGCCAAGACCAAGCTGGCCCTGGCCAACGGTCTGACTCCTATCTTCTGCATCGGCGAAGTTCTGGAGGAGCGCGAGAACGGCACATACAATGAAGTGGTACGCGGTCAGGTAGAGGCTCTGTTCGAGCTCAGCGCCGAGGACTTCGGCAAGATCGTTCTTGCCTACGAGCCCGTATGGGCAATCGGCACCGGCAAGACCGCTACCGCCGAGCAGGCTCAGGACATGCACGCCAACATCCGCAACGCTGTCGCTGAAAAATACGGCAAGGAAGTGGCCGACAACACATCAATCCTCTATGGAGGCAGCTGCAAACCCTCCAACGCAAAGGAACTCTTCTCGAAGCCCGATGTAGACGGCGGTCTGATCGGTGGAGCAGCCCTGAAAGCCGACAGCTTCATGGGCATCATCGAAGCTTTTGACTAATCCGCATTTAATGATAAGCATCAGGCGAGTCATAATGATTATGGTCGCAGCCGGGAGCGTCGCGCTTCCGGCCGCGTCACAATCCACATCCTCTTCAACTGCGGCCAACCCTGCGGAACGTATCGTGCAGAGCAGCGACGGAATGGTCACCATCGACATCCCCCAGCAGCTTATGTACCAGATAATGCGCGATGACTACGACCGCAAGACCAACGAGGACAAGGTTCAGATCAAACCGGGCATCAATAAAATCCAGGGGTACCGTATCCAGGTTTTCGCCGACGGTTCCAACCAACGTACCCTCGAGGCCCGCGCCAGAGCAAGAAGCAACGCAATAATCGCAAAGTTCCCCAAGTACCGCGGACAGATCTATTCTTTCAGTTCCGCGCCGAATTGGTACACACGTATAGGAAACTTCCGCACACAGGAAGACGCTTCCGCGGCTTTGGCAGAACTTAAACGCGCGTTCCCCGGCATCGGCAACGAAATGCGCGTGGTCCGCAGCCAGATCATCGTGATCGGCCGTTAATAAAATTTACAAGCAGTGGCAAACAACACCAAACATGATCCGGAGCTGGTAGGCGAAATCGCCACCCATCTGGAAGCTATATTGAGACTGTTGGGCGAAGATCCCGAACGTGAAGGTCTGAAAAAGACTCCGGTAAGGGCCGCCAAAGCATTGCTCGACGTAACACGCGGATACAAGGGCGATCCTATGGCCACAGCCCGGCAAGCCGTCTTCGAACACGAGGGCTCAAAAATGGTTATTGTCCGCGACATTGAATTCTACAGCACTTGCGAGCATCATATTCTTCCCTTCTTCGGCAAAATGAGCGTGGGGTATCTCCCGGACGGAAAAATCCTTGGTCTTTCAAAACTTGCGCGAGTAGTGGACGCCTACGCCAGACGTCTGCAAGTCCAGGAACGTCTTACAGGGCAGGTTTGCCGACTGATTGACGAAGCCCTCCCCAATCACGGAGTGATCGTATGGTGCGAGGCTCAGCACTTGTGCATGAAAGCAAGAGGTGTAGAGAAACAGGAGTCCATCACAACCACCACGGACTACACCGGCGATTTCGCCTCCGATCCGGCCTTGCGCGCCGAATTCCTACATCTTATCGGAAAGTGATCCGATGAATCAATACATACTATAATGTTTGACTGGAAAACCATCAAGGAATACGAGGACATTCTCTTCGAAAAATTCGAGGGAATCGCCAAAATAACCATAAACCGCCCCAAGGTGTACAATGCCTTCCGCCCGAAGACAAATCAGGAGATGCTCGATGCTTTCTCCATCTGCCGCGAACGACAGGACATCGGAGTGATAATCCTTACAGGCATCGGCGACAAGGCGTTCTGCAGCGGAGGAGATCAGAATGTAAAAGGACACGGCGGTTATGTCGGCGACGACGGCGTGCCGCGCCTCAATGTGCTTGAACTCCATCATGCAATACGTAGCATTCCCAAACCGGTCATCGCCATGGTCAACGGATACAGCATAGGCGGCGGGAATGTCCTGCAGGTGGTCTGCGACTTGAGCATAGCATCCGAGAACGCCCGCTTCGGACAGACAGGCCCTAAGGTGGGAAGTTTCGACGGAGGCTTCGGCGCCAGCTATCTGGCCCGTTGCGTAGGCCAGAAAAAAGCTCGTGAAATCTGGTTCCTCTGCAAACAATACACCGCCCAGGAAGCCCTGGAAATGGGTATGGTAAACGCTGTGGTTCCCTTTGACAAACTCGAGGAAACCACCGTGGAATGGGCACGCACCATATTGAAGCGCTCACCGCTGGCGATAAGGATGATCAAACGCGCGCTCAACGCCGAACTCGACGGACAGCACGGCCTTATGGAATTCGCCGGCGACGCCACATTGCTCTATTACCTGATGGACGAGGCGCAGGAAGGCAAGAACGCTTTTCTGGAAAAACGCGATCCCGATTTCCAACAATATCCCAAGTTCCCATGAGACTTCAGTTCGCTCCATATATCCTTAAATTCAAAGAGCCTGCCGGAACATCCAGAGGCGTTCTGACAGAAAAGCCCACATGTTATATGCGCCTCTTCGACGAGAACAACCCATCGCGGTACGGCGTCGGAGAGGCCGCTGTTTTTCCTGGACTGTCGCCGGAGGCCGATGACCGTTTCTTCTATAAATTAATGGAGCTGCAGGCCAACGTACGCTTGGGACGAAGCACGGATCTGTCGCATTTCCCCTCCCTGCAGTTCGGCTTCGAACAGTGCATCCGGGATTTTACGGGAGGATGCAACGGAATATATTATCCCTCGCAGTTCGTGGCCGGTATGCAGTCCATACAGATAAACGGTCTCGTATGGATGGGCAACCGTGAGGAAATGATGGAACGCATGGAGAAAAAACTGGAAGAAGGATTCAGCTGCATAAAATTCAAGATCGGCGCCATAGACTGGAAAAGCGAAATCGCCATGATAGAAAACGTCCGCAAACGTTATGACCGCGACCGCGTGGAAATTCGTGTCGACGCCAACGGAGCCTTCGATATGGACCATGCTTTGCCGCGGCTCAAGCATCTGGCGGATCTGGACGTTCACAGCATCGAGCAGCCGATCAAAGCCGGCCAACCATTAATGATGCAGTTTCTGTGTCAGGTTTCCCCTCTTCCCATTGCGCTCGACGAAGAATTGATAGGGAAGTTCTCAATGGAAGAGAAAGCCAGGACTCTTGATGCGATACACCCGCAATATATCGTGATAAAACCAACCTTAACCGGAGGATACAGCGGTGCCGAAGAATGGATCAAACTTGCCGAGGAACGCAACATAGGCTGGTGGATAACCTCCTCGCTTGAATCCAACATCGGACTGAACGCTCTGGCGCAATGGACTGCCACACTCGACAACAAAATGCCCCAGGGGCTCGGTACGGGGGCGTTGTTCACCAACAATCTCGACGCTCCCATCTATTTAGAAGGTGACAAACTGAGCTATAATCCCGAATTGACACTGAACAGGCAGCAGCTCGACAATTTGGACTGGAGGGAATGACCTGGCAGGAATTATATGACGAATGGGCATCAGATTGCCCATACCTGAGGTGTCGCACCTCCGGTTCCACAGGTGTCCCCAAAATCATTGACATTCCAAAGGAACAGATTGCGTCAAGCGCACTGAGGACTTTAGAGTTCTTCAATCTTGACCACACCGCTCATTTTCACGCATGTCTTGCTCCAGATTATATTGGCGGAAAAATGATGATGATCCGCGCCATATTGTCAGGCGGACGTTTCACATGGGAAAAACCGAGCAACCGTCCCCTACGTGAACTGACGGATGAACATATCGACTTGCTGTGCGTGGTTCCGGCCCAGATGCGCGATATCATTGAACATATTGATGATTTGCCTGAGTTAGGGACAATTCTGATAGGAGGCTCCCCCATCGACAACGGCTTGCGGAAAGCAATAGCGGCCTCCGGCTTGAACTGCTGGGAAACTTACGGCATGACAGAAACAGCGTCACATGTAGCCTTGCGTCCTGTAACAGATCCTGAATCCATGTTCATCCCGTTGAAAGGAATAAGTGTGTCACGACAAGGCTCCCGACTTGCAATAGACATCTCCGGCTGGAAGAGATTCGTCACCAACGATATCGCAGAATTTGACGCAGACGGTCATTTCCGCATTCTGGGACGCGCTGACAATGTCATAATGACCGGAGGACTCAAAGTCCATCCCGAACAGGTAGAGGCCTGCCTGCAGCCCTATTTCGACTTCGATTTCATCATTACTTTCCGTCCCGATCCATTATGGGGACAAAAGGTCGTAATGTTGGCTGAAAATGCCGTTATGTCAGATGAGTGTATCATTGAAATATGCCGTGAACATCTGGAAAGGCACGAAGTCCCCAAAGAGATTATACGGAAAACTATTCCGCGAACCGACTCCGGCAAACCCATACGCAAAATTCAATAAGAGAGTCACCACGTTTCCATATACCCATGTTTTTGTGCGTATCTTGATAAAATTTTGACATTTGGTCATTAAAATTTGCAAATATTTGCAAAACTTACAAATATTCTGTAATTTTGTGTTTAATAACATTTTTATAAAGCATAATGATTAAGAAAAGCACCCTTGAACGCATAATAGGAGATGACTTGGCAGACCTCTGGGCTACGTTGACACCGGATGACAAACGCTTGATCACTGATAACTTCAAATATGAACGATATAAGAAGAATCAGATAATCTACGCTGAGTCCGAGGTTCCGGAGAATCTTTACTGCTTGCTTGAAGGCAAAGTCAAGATGTTCAAGAGCGGCTATGGCGACAGAGTGCAGATTTTAAGGCTCTACAGACCCGTGCAATATTTCGGTTACCGCGCTTACTTCGCACAGGAACCGTACGTATCATCGGCAGCGGCTTTCGAGAATTCCGTGCTTGGGGTAATCCCGATGAAAATTGTAGAGGAAATTATCCGTAACAACACTGCCGCCGCTATGTTCTTTATACATGAGCTTTCCCGAAATCTGGGCGGCTCAGACACTAAAATAATCAATCTTACCCAAAAACATATCCGAGGCCGACTGGCCGACGCACTGCTGCTTCTTGCCGACAATTATGGATACGAGGACGATGACTCAACATTGAAGATCTACATGAGCCGTGAAGATCTGGCGAATCTTTCCAACATGACTACAAGCAACGCCATCCGTACATTGTCCACTTTCGTTAATGAGAAGCTTATTCTTGTGGACGGCCGCAGAATCCGTATCATGAACGAACCTCAGCTCCGTAAAATATCAAAATTCGGATAAATCGTTTCCTAAAGTTGTATTTCTTAATTATTCCCTGTTCCATTCACGACGTTCCGAGTCACAGAACCATCCCCATTTATTGAAATAACGCATCATATTCACGCAATGGATCCACAGCAGTCTAAAACTGTGATATGATCCTGCCCTATGATCGTGAACTATCCGTTCCTTCGGATAGTATAATGTTTTGTACTCTCGATGCATTCTGCGTGTCAGATCTATATCCTCGGGATACATGAAGAACCTTTCATCGAATAATCCAACCTTACGCAAAGCATCCACCCGAAGAAGCATAAAACTACCCTGATGATAAGGAGGATTGAATTCTTCGCTTAAATCCTTGTCCTTGTATAGATACCTGTTGTTGCGACGGCGTATCCAGGTCTCAGGCAGAAATCTGCGTACAAACACGTCCACGGGGGCTGGAAGCCTGCGCACCGTATATTGTAACTTCCCGTCGGGATATTCGATTCTGGGTTGCAATTGCCCTGTCCCGGGACGCGCCTCCATCACCGAAATCAACCTCGGCAATACTTCCGGTTCGAACCTTACATCACTGTTCAGCACAAGATGATATCTCGCTTCCCCTTCCATTGCAAGGCGGATCGCTATATTATGGGCGCTCCCGTATCCTGTGTTCTTATTCGGAATATAGATTACTTTCGGATTATTCCTTACTGATTCCCTCACGCGCGTGTCTCCATCCATTGCGCTGTTGTCGATAATATATATGGCGTCTACTACATCCGACGTCAAAGATTCCAGACACAGCCTCAGCTCATCGGGATCAGTATGATAGGTAACTATTGACACTGTAAGGCACATCATACCGCAAAGTTAATCATTTCATTTGACTTTTCCGCTTCCGGACAACCAAGTGCATAAAAAAGTGCCGGTGATTAATCAACCGGCACAATTACATTCTTCTGTATAATCTTAATTCATGTCCATAATGTCGAAGCCAGACTCGAGATCCTCTTCGTCAAAGCCGGGCTCTCCGAATTGCCCCAGATCAAGAGTGTCGACATCGGCAACATCCGGAGCAATGGATTTCACTGCCGCCGTACGGTTTTCGAAATCATCAATTTCCTTGAATTGCTGAGGCGCCTTGCCTCGCTTCATAGTGCACACAGGCTCTACAAGATTGCGGCCCGGGATTATCTCCTTCAGCTCCATAAAAAAGCCTCTCTCGGTCATATAATCGAACTGGAATACGAGCTTCTGTCCTTCGTCTTCCACCAATTCGCTGATTGGAGTGCTGTCCATAAGCCACGTATCTCTGTCCGAACTGGTGTTCCCCATGTCTTCAAGGGTTATCTCCTCCTCCATTTCCCAATCATCATTGCACATGAAGAAAGAATCCAACTCATCCTTGGAATATCCCACACTCTCAAGAATGCAGTTCCGCAATTCCAGGAACGTATTCTCGGAATCGACCTCAATCTCGCGCATGAAGTTGCTTGCCTCGTCGCTTACAAGTTTAAATCTATATACCATATGTCGTATTAATCTAAGGTTGCAAACCATCGGTCTGCTATATCTGAAATGTGTCTTTATTTAGACACTGCGAATTTAATATTATTCACTCTATATTTCCAAATTTTGTAACAAATTTTTCTATCATTTTCTTAAATATGGTGCAATTATTAACACTTAATTGTCATTATCCGAATTTTTAATACAAAACAGAGCGCCAAATCGTTATTATAACATGACAAAAAACAATATTTACGCCCCATCCGTAGCATGTCTTTTCGATCTTGACGGTGTTCTGATCGACAGTGAAACATGCTATACTCATTTCTGGTCCGAGATAGGCCGTATGTATCGTCCGGACGTCCCCGATCTGGCCATCGCAATCAAGGGCACCACTCTGAACCATATTCTCGACACGTATTTTCCCAAAGAGCTTCATTCTCGGATTGTCAATGATCTTGATGAATTTGAAAAGAATATGGTCTATGAGATAAAGCCCGGGGTCACGGACTTGCTGACACTTCTTATGGAACGCCACATCCCGGCCGTGATGGTAACCAGCAGCAACAATCAAAAAATGACCAGCCTTTGGAGTCAACTGCCGCAATTCAGGGAATATTTCACCCATATCGTGACTGCGGACATGATATCCCGCTCCAAACCGGATCCGGAAGGTTATCTGATGGGTGCCGAAATAGCGGAAGTTCCTATTCGGCGTTGCTGCGTATTCGAGGACTCCCGTCAAGGTGTCACGGCCGGTAAAAACGCCGGCGCATACGTGGTAGGAGTAGCAGGTACTCTTCCGGCCGAGATGATCGCTCCTTTTTCCGACATCGTAGTGGACTCTTTGGAAGGATTTGATGTGGATAATCTGATATCAATTCTGTCCTCACGATGAACGCTAACATCCCTATGGCGGAAAGGTTGCGCCCAGCCAGCCTTGACGATTATATCGGCCAGGAACACCTTGTAGGGCCCAATGGCGTGATCCGTCAGATGATCGAAAACAACCGAGTGAACTCATTCATATTATGGGGTCCTCCGGGTGTAGGGAAGACCACCTTGGCTAAAATCATAGCGGCAACTACCAAAGTGCCGTTCTATACTTTGTCGGCGGTGACATCCGGAGTAAAGGACGTACGGGAGGTGTTGGAGAGATGCAAGGCCGATGCCAGAAGCATGTTCGTCACAGGACGGCCCATATTGTTCATAGATGAAATCCACAGATTCAATAAGTCGCAGCAGGATTCCCTTTTAGGAGCAGTGGAGAACGGCACTGTCACATTGGTGGGAGCCACTACCGAAAATCCGAGTTTCGAAGTTATCAGGCCTCTTCTATCGCGAGCACAAGTCTACACTCTTAAGCCGTTGGACGAAGATGGCTTGCAAAAACTGTTGGAACGCGCGTTGTCAAAAGACCCGATTCTTTCCGAAAGGGAAGTGCATGTCAAAGAAAAGACTGCGCTTTTCAGATATTCAGGCGGAGACGCACGAAAATTGCTTAATATCCTTGACTTGATAGAACAGTCCACACCAGACGATAAACCGGTTATTATCGACGATGCAACTGTTGTGGACAGACTGCAGGAGAATCCCGCGGCGTATGACCGTAACGGCGAAATGCATTATGATATCATATCGGCGTTTATAAAATCAATTCGTGGATCGGATCCACACGCTGCCGTATATTGGTTGGCCCGAATGGTTGCCGGCGGTGAAGACCCAGCTTTCATTGCCCGTCGATTGGTAATACTCGCCGCCGAAGATATTGGCCTCGCTAATCCGAATGCTCTTTTATTGGCAAACGCCACATTTGATTCCCTGAACAAGATTGGATGGCCGGAAGGAAGGATCATTTTGTCGGAATGCGCCATATATCTCGCTAACTCTCCTAAAAGCAATTCTGCATATATGGCGATTGACGCAGCGATGGAAGCGGTACGGCAGTCGGGAGATCTTCCTGTTCCATTACATCTGCGGAACGCCCCTACAAAGCTTATGAAAGATTTGGGTTATAAAGAAGGATATAAATACGCTCATGATTACGAAGGCAACTATGTGGAGCAGCAATATCTTCCTGACGGACTCGCGGACGCCAGATTCTGGAATCCCGGCAACAATCCCTCCGAAGCCAAAATGGCTCAAAGATTAGACAGTCTGAAAAACAAATAAGAGTGCCGTACATTCGGCACTCTTGTTTTATCTGATTGGTTCTAATTTTTCACTTAGGATAGAACGTTTCGAATGTAGAATCATCATAATATATGGTGATTTGTGATACTTTTCGTGGATTTTTCTTCATTTGCTCTATTTGCTTAAGTAAACCTGCCACCCTTGCATCAACTTCAACTTCTTGTTTTACTGTGGTATTGAATCCATTTTTCTGCTGATTTAACGTCCTGACGTTTCCATAATTTTGTAAGCTTCTATGATTGGTCGGAATTTCTTCTTGCTGATCGAATAAATTCACGCTTATGGCACCATTCTGACCAATATTTGACGCTGACTCAAATCCATCTTCGACACTCAATTGATTTGATTGAAAATTTATTGTTCCAGGTTGCGATTCTAAATTGTCGGATTGAATATTTCTGTTAACCTGCAATGAATTTTTATTTTCAAACGATGAAAATCCGGAATTCGATCCAACCATCATCGGACCTTCGCCGAAAAGCAACCACAAAACATTCATTTCAGGATACGCCTGATGGATTTGTCCGACGATTACATCGGAAATCTTCTTATTTCGTCCTCCAAGCAACTGAGAGAGGCTGGGACGGGGTATACCGCATTTATCTGCAAACTGAGAGTTAGTGACACCCAAAGCCTGGATGAACCCTTTTAGACGAATTGCGACATTATCCTCTTCCATAGTGCTATTTTCATTTACAAATACTGATTACAAAGTTAACATCTATTTTGTGAATTTCCAAATATTAATTCACAATTTACATTATTTACATTATAAAACTCAAATTTTGTGTGCATTATTATAGTTTGCAATATTAAATCGAATAAATTCAAAAGTTCTATAGGGATATATCTTCATTTTATTGTAAATATTGATATTGAAAAATGCAATTATAGGAATGTAAATCATAGGTCATATATCAACAATTTTATTAAAATCTACATTAAGATTCACATTTATACACCTATCTATTAGCAATATAAGCTTATTATTAATAAAGTTTAATTACATTTTAGCAACAATATGCAGACTGTCGGTTTGCAAATTTGCGATTGATGAATTCGAATACAAATACGTAACAGCCATTCGTTCTATTTACATTTGCATTACTAAAATTTACATATTTGCCTTATTCAGGTTTGTAAATTTACATTTATATATTTACATGTGTAAATTAATAAATTAGATGATTTACACCGTTATAA
>USIY01000032.1 GCA_900554845.1 uncultured Bacteroidales bacterium
CCTCAAGCAGATCCGCGCGTGTGCCTTCTTCCACTACCTCCAGATCATTTCCGGAAGCATTGACCGCATTCTCGATAGCCGTTACAGCCGCCGGAGCGAAAGGTTTCTCTGTAAATACCAGTATTTTCATAGTGTAAATCTTCAATCGTTACGGAATCATCAATGTTTTTCCTCGAATTCCTTCATGCAGTCAACCAGCGCGACTACGCTGTTCTTAGGAAGGGCGTTGTAGAGAGAAGCGCGGAAGCCACCTACCGAACGGTGTCCCTTGATTCCGACCATTCCCTTGCTCGTCGCGAAATCAAGGAACTCCTTCTCCAGTTCAGCATAATTGGGATTCATGACGAAGCATACGTTCATGATCGAACGGTCTTCTTCGGCGACTGTGCCCATGAACAGTTTGTTGCGGTCGATCTCGTCATAGAGAATCTTAGCCTTCTCTATATCGCGTTTCTCCATTTCAGCTACACCGCCTTGCTCCTTGTAGTAGCGCAATGTCATGAGAGCGGAATAGATGGGGAGTACAGGAGGAGTATTGAACATCGATCCTTTCTTGATGTGAGTGCGATAGTCCAGCATAGTGGGTATGACGCGGTTCACCTTTCCGAGGGCCGATTCCTTGACGATGGCGATTGTAACGCCAGAGGGTGCGAGATTCTTTTGTGCACCGGCATATATGATGTCATATTTGCTGGCGTCAAAAAGACGGGAGAAGATGTCGGACGACATGTCGCAGACCATGGGCACAGGACTGTCGGGATCCTTGCGGATTTCCGTTCCATAGATGGTGTTGTTGCTGGTATAGTGGAAATAATCCGCGTCTTCGGGAATTTTATAATCCTTGGGTATGTAGTTGAACTTGGTATCCTCGCTGCTGGCCACTACGTCGACTTCGCCGAAAATTTTGGCCTCCTTTATTGCATTGGTTGCCCAGGTGCCTGTGTTCAGATAAGCCGCTTTCTTATTGAGCAAGTTGAAAGGAACCATACAGAACTGCATGCTTGCACCTCCGCCCAGGAACAGTACATGATAGCCCTCGGGGAGCTGGAGCAGCTCTTTCGTCAAGGCTACAGCCTCATCGACTACAGCCTGAAACTCTTTGCTGCGGTGTGAAACCTCAAGCAGAGAGAGGCCAGTGTCGGCGAAATTCAGCACGGCGTCCGCCGTCTTCTGGATGGTGTACGGTGTCAGGATACTCGGTCCTGCATAAAAGTTGTGTTTTTTCATGACTACAACTGATTTTAGGGTTGAAGTTCTTTTTGTTGAAGATGAATTGTTGTGAATTCATCTTCCTTGTCTATCAACTGCAAATATAGTTCAAATATTCAACTTTACAAAATAAAAAACCGCAGTCGGATCTCGGCTGCGGTCATATTATTGTGAAAAAGGATTTTACCAGATGATGATTCGTTCTTCTGCGGGACGGAACATCTTGTCGCCGGACTTGATGTTGAATGCCTTGAAGAACGGCTCAAGGTTGCGCAGAGCGACATTCACACGATTGACACCCAGAGAGTGGGGATCTGCCACCGTCAGGTTACGCGCTTCTTCGTCACGTATATTCTGGGCCCAAAGGTTTGCGTAATTCATGTAGAATACCTGCTCGGGATCAAAACCGTCGATTTTCGCTTCGGGTGCAGTAACGTCCACACCTTTCTTTTTCTGGCTGTCGAGCCATGCCGTATGGGCTATGCGCAGGCCGCCGTGATCGGCGATGTTCTCGCCAAGGGTGTATTCACCGTTGGCCTTAAGGTCCGGGAAAATCTGAACAGAGCTGTATTGCTCTACAAGTCCTTGGGTGAGTTCTTTGAATTTGGAGGCGTCCTCAGGAGTCCACCAGTTCACCATGTTGCCCTCATAATCGAAGTTGCATCCCTGGTCGTCGAATCCATGGGTCAATTCATGACCGATCACTACGCCGATACCGCCGTAATTTTCGGCGTCGCTTGAATTAGGATCGAAGAATGGAGCCTGCAGAATACCTGCGGGGAATACGATTTCGTTGGCCAGAGGATTGTAATAGGCATTGATGGTCTGAGGTGTCATGCCCCATTCCGTCTTGTCGACGGGCTTGCCCCATTTTTCCAAATAGCGGTCCTGCGCCCACATCTGCGCGTTGTGCATGTTCTCGAAATAAGACAGCGAAGGATCGATCTCGAGCAGAGAGTAGTCTTTCCATTTGTCGGGATAGCCGATTTTTACAGTGATGTTGTTCAATTTCTTCATGGCCTGAACCTTAGTGTCGTCGGACATCCATGACAGATTGATTATGTGCTTGCCGAGGGCAGTACGCAGATTCTCCACGAGATTCTTCATATACTCCTTTGAGCTTTCAGGGAAGTATTTCTCAACATAAAGTTCGCCGATACCTTCGCCCATCACGCCTTCGACGGCGCCGAGAGCCTTCTTCCAACGGGGACGCTGCTGCTGAACGCCACTCATAACCTTGTTGAACTCGAAGCTTGCGTCAGCAAAGTCATCGCTCAGTTTGTTGGAGGCACCGCTAACAATCTCCCAGATATAATAATCTTTCTTCTCACGGTCGGTCAACGATTTGAGCAGATTGTCGCCCTGCTTGACAGTATTTATTTCAGTTACAATAACTGTCTCCGGAGCCTTGATCTTCATGGTTTCCTCGAACCAACGGTCCCATGGAATGTTGGGATACATCTCCTTTACCTGCGCCAGTGTACGCACATTGTACATAGCGGGGATATTACGGCTTTCTTCGCGAGTCCAGGTTGAGTCAGCGAGAAGAGTCTCGATCTTTATGACATTCTTGGCGATTCGCTTCGCATCCTTATTGCTGTATCCGGCAAGTTTCATGTCTGTCTGTATCAGCTTGTCGTAGGCATTAAGAATCGCCTGATTCTTCTTATCCTTTTTCAGATAATAATCGCGGTCGCCGAGACCGAGTCCCGCAGAACCTACATACATGGCATAAACTTTGCTGTTTCCCAAATCTTCCTGCGGACCTGTTGAGAAGAACGGAGAACCGTAGTTCCTGTGCATCCATATCAGAAGGTCTTCCATATCTGCTGGCGCGGCGCCTTCGATTTTTGCGAGGAGAGGTTTGATGGGAGCGGCTCCTTCACGATTACGACGCACAGAATCCATAGCCAGTTCGTAAATATTGGCTATTTTGTAGGCATTTGTGCCTTTGGCAGGATTGGTGGCGGCCAGACCCATTACAAGGCGCTGAACGCGGTTGTTGCTTGAGTCGTTCAGAATGTTGAACTGACCGTAACGGCTGTATTCAGGGGTGAGGGGATGATCCTCCATCCATGTTGTGTTCACATAGCCGTAGAAATCCTCCTTTGGCGAGATGCTTTCATTCAATCCCTTGCCATTGAGACTTTTCAGATGCTCTTGAGCGTTGGCTGTCATCGCCACGGCTCCGAGAGCAAGGCAGAATAAGGCTGCTTTGTTCATGTTGATATTATTTGGTTGTTATATAATCAAATTTAACAATGTGGATAATTTCGCTTCTGTTTCCTCCCATTCCGAATCGGGGTCTGAATCCGGCATTATGCCTCCTCCGGCAAACAAGCATGTGCTGTCCCGATATACTTTTGCACAGCGAAGGATCACATATAGATTGAAATTTTTGTTATCGGTCCATGGCCCGCAATAGCCTCCATAGAATCCACGACTGAAGTCTTCATTTTGACTGATGACTCGGAGCGCGGTGTCCCGAGGCATTCCACATAATGCGGAAGTAGGAGACAAGGAATCAATAAGCGACAGAAGGTCGATATCGTCAGTATGCGGGCAATGAATATCGGTCCTAAGATGCTCTACGGGACCGGCGGCAACAACATTGGGCCCAAAAGTTTCAGCTTTACATCCCTTGCCGGCAAGACACTGTAAGATAAACTCAGTCACTACAGCTTGCTCGTCTATATTTTTCTTATCCCATTTGCCCGTTGAGCCGGTTCTGCGTGTGCCGGCCAATGCCATAGTCCTCAGATTACCTTGTTTATTTTCGAGGAGCACTTCAGGTGTAGCGCCTATCCATGAACCTGTTTCGGGCGTGGAAAAGAAAAATACGAAAGCATCCGGATATTTGTCACAAAGAATGTCAAACGCAACATCAATGTCGGGGGATCTGTCAATGACAACGCAACGCGCCGCGACAGCTTTTGTCAACGCGCCCGACTTTTCCGTCTCTACAATAGCCTCTATTTCCGCTTTATGCTGATTGCGGCTTGTGGATGAATTCGGGATGGGGAATAATGTTCCGTGGCCATTGGCAAGAATCATTTCGTTCAAATCCGGCCCGCACACCGTTTCACTCGGGATAAAATAACTTTGTGATCCAGGAATGAAAGGGGAGATCAAGAAACCATTGCCCAAGGGTGCCCTCAGACAATGATTTGAAAAGCCCGCGCAGTATTGCTTGGCTCCCGGCAAACGATATTTGAACGCATAACGCATGACGATTATTTAATTTGTCTGGCCTCGAAATCAAAAGGATATGCATTGGTAATCTCGGCTTCGATGAAGTCTCCGATTTCTGCATCACAATTTTTGACGGTATATGTCATGTCGACTTCCGGACTGTCCCATTGGGAACGACAGACAGCGGTATCTCCATTTTTTTCATCCACAAGAAGGCGAACGTGCTGTCCTATCATCTGTGACGTCAGATCTTCGCTTATTTCTTCCTGCAGAGCCATCAGTCGGCCAAGTCGATCTTCTTTGACATCTGCAGGCACGTCATCAGTATATTCTTTCTGAGCATAGGTGTCTTCTTCCTCGCTGTAGGCAAAGGCACCCATACGGTCGAATTTCTCATTCTTGACAAATTCCATCAATTCCTGGAAATCCTCTTCAGTTTCACCCGGGAATCCCACCATCAACGTCGTTCTTATTTTTATGCCGGGAATACGTCTGCGAATTTCGGAAAGCAGTTTTATGGTGCCTTCTTTGTTGATGTGACGACGCATCCTGGCAAGTTGAGTGTCAGAAATATGCTGAAGAGCAATATCTATGTATTTGCATACATTTTCATGCTTGGCCATGACATCAAGAATGTCCATCGGGAAGTCGGCAGGATATGCGTAATGCAGGCGAATCCACTCCACTCCCGGGATTTCGGCAATAGCATCGATGAGTGCCGCGAGCTTGTGCGTGCCGTATAAATCCATGCCATATGAGGAAAGATCCTGTGCGATGACATTGAATTCCTTTACACCCTTGGAGGTAAGGTCACTCACTTCTTCAACTATTTCTTCAATTGGACGGGAAGTATGACGGCCGGTGATAAGGGGAATTGCGCAAAAGGCGCAGAATCTATTGCAGCCTTCCGAAATTTTAAGATATGCACTGTGCGGAGGGGTGGTCAGAGTACGCTCCCAACTTTTTGGTTTTGGGTTTTTGCTGAGATCAGGCAATGAATCTATGAATCCCGTCCAGTCGAATTTCCCGTACCACTTGTCAATCTCGGGCATCTCGGAGGGAAGTGAATCGCGGTAACGTTCCGACAGACATCCCATTACGGCGATGTTTCCTATTTTACCTTCCTTTTTCAACATGCCAAGTTCGAGGAGCATCATCACGGATTCTTCTTTGGCGTCGCCAATGAACCCGCAGGTGTTGACTATAACGTATTCTCCGTCGGGAGAGTCCGGATTATGTTCCACCTGATATCCCTTTTTCTCTAGACGACGAATGAGCCTCTCCGAATCAATAAGATTCTTGGAGCAACCCATTGAGATGATATCGACCTTATTCCTTTTAAAACTCATATTGCGTCACCGAACAACGAACGGACAAATTCATCAGGATGGAAAATCTGCAGATCCTCCATTTTTTCGCCAAGTCCGATATACTTGACGGGGATCTTGAACTGATGGCTGATACCGATCACTACACCTCCCTTGGAGGTGCCGTCAAGTTTGGTGATTGCCAATGTGTTCACATCGGTTGCGGCAACGAATTGCTTGGCTTGCTCAAAAGCATTCTGTCCTGTGGAGCCGTCAAGAACAAGCAGAATTTCCTGAGGTGCGTCAGGCACCACTTTCTTCATCGTGTTCTTGATTTTTGTAAGCTCGTTCATCAGTCCGATCTTGTTGTGAAGACGGCCAGCTGTGTCGATTATCACGACGTCGGCGTTATGGGCTTTTGCATAGCTGACAGTGTCGAATGCCACTGCAGCGGGGTCACTGCCCATCTTCTGTTTAATTACCGGAACTCCTACACGCTGTCCCCATATGTCGAGTTGGTCGATGGCCGCAGCCCGGAATGTATCCGCGGCTCCAAGCACTACATTATAACCCGCTGTTTTATATTGATAGGCAAGCTTGCCGATAGTTGTGGTTTTCCCGACTCCGTTCACGCCAACAACCATTATAACATAAGGTCCGTCGGTAGTGGCGGGAATTTCAAAATCCTCCAGTTCCTGGCCATTGTCCGGTTTTATAAGCATCTGGCCGATCTCGTCGGTAAGAAGTTTCCTAAGTTCATCACTTCCTACGTATTTGTCCTGTGCGACGCGTTTCTGAAGACGGTCTATGATTTCAAGAGTGGTGTCAGTGCCTACGTCACTTGTGACGAATGCCTCCTCAAGATTGTCAAGGACCTCATCGTCCACGCTGCTTTTGCCAGCTATGGCATGTGAGATCTTGTTCCAGACACTCTGTTTGGTTTTGTTAAGACCGTTGTCCAGAGTCTCTTTCTCTTGCCGGACTTGATCCTTGTCTTTCTTTTTTCGTGAGAAAAAATCTTTAAATCCCATAAATATTCCGTTTATCAAGGGAAAACCTTGTCAATCTGCAAAATTAATCAAAATCGGCCATATTACAAAATCGGCGCGGAGTCTCGTTATGAATTGTGAAAAGGTGCTCCAATCGGTTAGATTTCAGGCTGGAACATGGGATCCCAGGCGGGGAGAAGCGTAGGTTTCTGTTTCAATATATTCAGAATTTTACTGTCTACGTATTTTTTATCAACAACCAGCCTAAACATATATTCATCGAACCATTTGTCCGAAAGGATAAGATGACCGTTGTTGGGCCCGTCGCCCCAGCTATTCTCAACGAGCCATTTTATTGGCTTGTCATTGGCGTCAAGATCAACCGCGACAAGAGTCATGGCGTGTGATGAGGCGCTTGCGAATGTCCGTATTCTCTCGGCTTTGTTCATGCCGAATGTTATGCCCATCAAAGCTTCATAATCGAAATTGGCCGGGTCTGCAACGCCGTTCTTGCGGTCCAAGAACTTGTTGACGTCACAGGAAAAGTACATCATCGTGCTGTCCTTGATTGACTTGACGGCCATTTCCTTGATTTCATCCACCGGAAGATTGATGTAGGTCCAGTTGTCGCCGTCATAGCTGTGACGGTCAAAATCAATTTCATAGAGTTTATAATACTCGCGAGTAGGATCGTTCATCAGCATCACATAACCGTTTTTCAGGTCGTTGCCTGCATATTCTTTATAGAATTCCAGAGGAGTGTAAGTTTTGGTGCTCACGACATCTCCTTTTGAATTGCGGCGTGTCCATGTGAATTCTGTAGGAGGTTCGCCGAGAGTCAATGCAAGAATACGGTACACTTCGGCAAGCATTTGTTCTTTGCGTTCGGCGATAGCTTTTGAGTTTTTGCCATCTTTTGCCATTTTTCGTAATTCCAGACCGTCTTCCCGCAGTTTCAGGGAGAGAAGGTTGTTCATGCGTGAAGTGTTCTCGGCCGAGAATGATTCCGGCATCACACGGTCCGGCACTACTCCATATTTGGAGATGTTGTCGGCGATGCCGGTGAACTGTCCTCCGTCACTCAAGGGATTCCGCATAAGCCATTCCACCATTTTGTCGTCCTCCGGTTTTGCTGCATTGTCGATCATTCCTTGCAAGAAGAGGTTGGCTTTTTCCAACTGGTCATAGAAGAAATTATAATTTTGGGAGAGCTTTAATTCCTGCAAATCATTTTTCGCCATCATCTGTGAGCGCAAAACGTTCAAGCCGGTAAACAGCCAGCAACGGCCGGATCTTTTCTGGTCTGTAATTCCTTTGCTTTTTACTCTATGGGAAAAATTGTTGTCGAACTTGCCGATATTTTCGGCATTGACAGCCAGAACGTCGATTGAGTTGCCGGCCAGCGCATTTCTGACAGCTTTGTTACCGGCATCCTTGCCATACGATGCTTTCAACCTTCCAAGCATCTCTTTGGAAATACCATTATCAGGACCTGCGGTTGTCGCGAAGCCCATATTCGATGCAACAGCAGACATTATAACTCCCGCTACAATTCTTTTCATCATATCTTTCATTGCCGATAATTTTCAATATGTGACCTTTAGAGGATTTTGGGATTATTTGCTATAGTGCAAAATCGGTTCTATCGGTCGCTTAAAAATAATGAATTAGTTAGATTTTACAAAAATACAAAAAATATTTGATAACCGATGTTTCATAAATGGTTTATTATAAAATATAGAACCGTTTCCAAAACTTTTTGTGGAAACGGCCCTTATAAGAGAAAAAAGTATTAATATAGAGATTAATTACCTACCGATATGGAAGATTTAGAAGATGCGGTTGAAGTGTCGTTGGATTCAAGGTCAAGGCCTGTGGATTTGACAGTTTCCTTTAGATGTCCGAAACTCCAGCTGATGCTGATGGTGACGGAAGGGGAGTACATTTCATATTTGCTTACTGTCGATGCCTCCGCAGTATTCGTGTACCATTTGCCGCCCTTGTAAGCTTCAAGGAAGTTCCATGCGCTGATGCCTACATTGAGTGTCTTGTCTTTCAGGAAATCTCGGCTGATTCCGAGTCCATAGTAGTAATATCCTGTGCTGTGTCCCTGAAGCATTATGTCGTGTATGCTTTGTCCTACACCGGCGTTCATCTTGAAATCAGCGGGCATCTTCCAGTTCCAGTTAATTCCATAGTTGGCGCTCCACCCATGGTTGTGCGCGTCGATCTTTCGTGCGTTTAGCTCTGAATATTTCACGCTTCCGTTCACTGATAGCGACATGTCGTTATTGATATTGTAATTCAGATAACCTCCCACGCTGAAATTTCGGATACGTCCGTAATTCCCATACGTGTCTATTTGTTTGATACCATCATAATATGAGTAGTTTACAATAGAATTGTCGTTCAGTTCGAATCTTGCATATACGTTTCCTCCCAATATGCGTCCGAAATTTGTGTATGTTAGAGAGATGACGTTGTTTCGTTCGCTGTCCAGATCCGGATTACCAGTCTGTATGTTCAGATCGTTGAAAGAGCTGCGGAATGGATTGACTTGCTGCAGCCCGGGGCGTGATATGCGCATTTGATATGCGAGACGAAGATTATTGGCGGGTCCGAAAATGTATGTCAATGCCGCATTAGGCACCCAGTCGTTCAGATGTTTTGTAAAATCCTGGCTCGGGTCATCCTTAAAGTTCAGTCCCATGGTTGTGTGTTCATAACGTATTCCAGCAGTAAGCGCCACTTTGCTCGCAAATGTTCCGGTATATGACAAGTAACCGGCATATATATCTTGATTCTGGCCCATGTCCACGCTATTGTCGCTATTTATTACAATGGACTCGAGAGATTGACCGGTTCCGCTGCTCGATATAGCGGTGTTGCGTCGGAATATGCCTTTGAAACCGGCGTCGAGAGTATGTGTGCCGTCTCCGAAAGGATTGGAATAATCGGCTTGTACGGTATGCGTGCGGTTATAGTTGTTGTTTCTGGAGATTTGCCATGGCGAATAATATGGATAGTTTTCAGTTTCATTCATTTCTGTGTCTATATTCATATTATTAATACCATAATCAAAAAGATAGGCAAGAATAAGACGGTGGGTGTTCATCTTATTGAAACTTAAACGGTATGATGCGTTGGCCGAAGCTCCGAGGTTCTTCATTTCGCCGTTTAATGTGTTCCGAAAACTCCAAACCAACTGATTCTGACGGTTGAACATTTGATTCAAACCAGTCATATTATCAATATCTGCCTTCAAATTATTAATACTTCCTCCCAAAGTGAACAGATTATTGTCATTTGGTTCCCAGCTCATGTTGAGGCTTGCCATTTCCATTCTGAAACCGATGTTTTGTTTGGCATCTGTTGTCAGACGGTGATTGTCATCTGAATTGTTGTAAATTGTCTCGGAGAAGTTTTTCCCTTGTTGTTTAAACAATCCGTTTTGGGCATATGTGAGGTTGGCGTTCAAAGTCACCTTGTCAATTTTGGTGGTGATGAAACCGCTTGCATACGACTGGGTTGTTCCGTATGCGGCGGACAGCGAGCCGTTATAACCGTCGTGTTTTTGTTTTGTCTCGGTTATGAGGTTTAGGATTCCTCCGAAACCTTCGGCATCGTACTTGGCGCCGGGCTCAGTGATGACCTCGATATTCTGGACGGATTCCGCAGGCATGGCTTTGAAGATTTTCTGGTAATTTGCCTCAAGCATTACGTCTTCCTTGCCGTTGACATATATTTTGAATCCGGAATTGCCGTTGATCTGAATGTTGTCCTGAGCATCGACGGTCACCATAGGGACCTTACGTAAAGCGTCAAGAAGATTCTGACCTTTTGTGGATTCATCAGCCTGTACGTCATAAGTAAGTTTCGCACCGTCCGATTTTATCACTTCTTTCTGAGCGGTCACAACGAAATCATCGAGATTTATAGAAGGTTCGACAACGGTATCCGGTTCTTCAGTGACTGCATATGCAGCGCTGACAAAGACCACGAGGGTCGATGTCGCAATCATTCTCAAATTCATATTTCAGCAGGGTTTATATTTCAAATTAAGCTGATCAAGATAATTCTCATATGTATTTTTCAACTGGTCGGGAGTGATCCCGAACGAAGCCAGTCGTTCCATAAAATAATTCGCTTCGTGTTCGAAAAACTGATGTCGGCGCATTTCCAGAATTCTCTCACGGGCATTGTCATCAACAAAATAACCTATACCGCGCTTCATATATATCAAGCCTTGCTGCTGGAGCCACGTATAAGTCCTCATGGCAGTGTTTGGATTTACGCCTGTATTTGTAGCATAGTCCCGAACTGAGGGGAGCCGGGAGCCGGGGTATTGGTCACCGCGCATAACGGCGTCCATAATACCCTCGGCTATCTGCAAATAGATGGGTTTGTTATCGTTAAACTCCATAGTGATCTTTACTTTTGACGCAGCCCGTAAATCAAGGTGCTGTTCTTGAAACGGCGGTAAGACAGCCAGATAAGCAACCCTGAAATTGCTATAGTAACCGATAAAATAATCCAAACCAGGGCTTCTTCAGATACAAGTAATTCTATTCTGTAATCATGAAAATAAACGCTGCTGATTATAAAACCTCCCGCCATGGACAATACGAGTCCCAAACATACCAAAAAGCCGGATGTCTTTATGAAGGATGATTTAGGCCAAAGGATTGCTCCGTAAAAATATATCGATTGCCATAATACAGCGGATGCAACCAGCATGAGATAGACTTGATAATTTTCCGCACCGGGAAGATAGGTTGAGGTGGGCAACGTGAATTCCACTGCATGATTCCTCATTATTAAATCTCCCAAAACTCTGCCGGTTTCTTCGCATAAATATCCAATAATCATTATTATGGCTGCTCCCAGATAAGCGGCTATGGCTCGTGGCCAAAATTTTGCGGCCGCGCTGGCAGGTGTCATGAGAACAGACAATCTTCCTTCTGACGTTTTCATGTCCTGAAATGTCATTGAAGCGAACGCCAGGCATGAAAAACTGCCGATCATAGCATAGCATGCCCAGATTACCTGATGATTGTTCAATGCGGCGAATCCCCAGATTATTCCAAGCGCCACCCAAAATCCCCAATATGCCAGAACTGCGCGCAATATACCACGGCGATGCTCTATCAGCAACTTATGGCTGATATTCCAGAATCCATTGCAGGGCTTTGCAACATCGTAGCTGATGGCCGTATCATTATATGTTGTTTCCATAATATTGATTATTTGCGTTTTATTGAACCCAATCCGTCTACACTTGTGTTTAGGTTCGGACAGTTCAGTTCTTTTATATTTATGTCTCCCATACCTTCCACATCAAGTGAGCCTGATGCAAATGAGCCGGACACCGTTATGTCGCCATGGCCGGAGATTTTGCCTTTGAGCACCTTTCCGGAAATATTTTTACAATCTATGTCTCCCATTCCATTGATGACCATATTCAGGGAATTGCAACGGCCATCATTCCATTCGATGTCACCCATGCCGTTCATTGTCATAGTGATGTCGTCAGCCGTGCCTCCGTCCCATTTGAAGTCGCCCATTCCGTTCATTATCACGGAGCGGAGGTTCGGACTGGAGCATACTATGTCGATTTCTTGATGATTTTTGATTTTATCCACCTTGCCGTCGATCACCAACATACTGTCCTTCACTTGGATATCCGTTTTGGATATCAAGTATTCCGATCCGCTGATAGTCAATGATGCTGGACCTTGTTTGTAAATGATGTCGGCGACGAAATTGTTGTTGATGGAGTTGAAATCGGAAATCTCAATGACTTTCGTTATTTTTTTGTCATTTTTGGTCTCGGAATTCTTTACAATAACGCAGGAACTTGATGTAAATCCTACAAATATGGCCACTGATGCCACTATTAATTTTTTATTTGTCATAGTTGCTTAATTATTGGGTGTCGGAGGAATAGAGAACACTTGATTCATGATCTCCGGACTTTTTTGAGTCATTTCAAACAATGATTCCAGATTGACATCGGTTTCTTCCGATGGATCGTTGACTAGATCCACGATATTGAAACCTCCGGGAACCGGAAGCGAGAACATGGCGTTCCCGGCTCGTTGGGGGTCATTGGTATAGTTGAAACGAAGCCGGCTTGTAATGTCCATGGTGGATCGATTCAGCAATATACGGTTGTTGTCGGTAATGATGATATGATCAAGGATTTGTTCAACATCATTGACCTGATGTGTGGAAATAACAATGGTCTTGTTTTCATCCATAATAGAGCTGACAGCCATTCGGAATGCTCGTTTAGCTGAAATATCCAGCCCGTTTGTCGGCTCGTCAAGAAGGAGAAGGTTCGTATTGCATGCCATGGCGAAACTCAGGAACGCTTTCTTTTTCTGACCCATGGACAGGGCTCCGAGGTTTATATCGGTTGTAAGGTCGAACAGTTTAAGAAGACGAGTCATTATTTCTCGGTCAAACTTGGGATAGAAAGGGGAGTTAAGCTTGATGTAATCTTCAAGACTTATCGAAGGCAGTCTAAACTCTTCCGGAACTATAAATATATCGTTCAGAAATTCGACTTTCCTGTCGATAGGTTTAAAACCATTGCATGTAACAAATCCAGTGGAGGGACGTAAAAGTCCCGCCATAAGATACAGCATAGTGGATTTCCCGACGCCATTGCGTCCGAGCAGACCGCACACGGTGCCCGATTGAAGCTCAAGGCTTAAATCTGTAAGCACCGGGCGGTTGCGGCGGTATGAAAAACTGATATTGTTAAGAACTATCATAGTGTATTAGTGTAATAGTACACTGCAAAATTAATACAATTATTTAAAACAACAAAATAAAAGTGGAAAATATTTAGTAAATTTTCCACTTAATTTATTATATTATAGAAAATGAGCGAATTACAGTGTAATAAATATAGCAATTAATTAATACCATCCAATAGAATAAAGGACGCCCAGTATTGAGGTTTATTCCAACCTTTTTCCACATGAGAACGAACTGCCTGCTTGGCGAGTTCCAACGCTTGATATTTTGAGAGCCTTTCTGTGATCCAATGTTTATAGAATTCAGTCATCATCAGACTTGTCGCTTCATCGTCCACTTTCCATAGGGACATCAGAATGCTCTTTGCTCCGGCTTTTTTGAAACCGCGCTGAAGCCCGTAGACACCCTCGCTGCTGATGTCGCCTTGTGCCGTCTGACAGGCGGAAAGCGTACAAAGGTCCAGTCCCGACAAATCCATGTTTGCTATTTCCTGCGATGTCAATATTCCATCTTCCACACCCTCGGGAATTTCTTCACCTATATACTTGTTCAAGGCGCCTGCGAAAAACAGGCCGCTCCGCATCAATGATTTGTCTTCGCCGCTCATTCTGTCGTTGCCCCTCTCCGAAGTCTTGACAATTTGATCATATTCCTTTTGCTTAAGGTAGAATCCATGAGTGGCTATATGGATTATGCGTTTATTCTTTCCGTCCAATGCTTTGAACGATGCTTCTGTACCCGCTGGCCCTGTCACGGAAACAGCGTTTAGAATCGAATTACCGGAGGCGTTGATTGTAGAGGTGATTGTTTCAGCTTCAGACAGCGTACCTTCAAGATAGGGGATATCTTTGATTACAGCACGTATCGCTTTCGAATCTACATCTGATGGATTATTGATAGTAATCGCTCTTGAGCTTGTGTATTTTTTTGAATCTTCCTCCAATTCTTCCAGAGAGGTGTCATAAGAAAGGCCTCCGAAAACTATTGCGTCACGACCATCCACTGCCATTGTAGTGCCAATGATCTCTCTCGTAGAGGATACTCTATAAATATTGTATTTTGCCGCGAGGGTTTTACCCGAATCCTCAGGCAGTGGCAGTGACTCAATCGAAATATTATTGAATTCACCGGCAGGGGAGTAATAAATATTCTTTATATTTTTATTAAGTACATGACAAAAATTTGAAAACATCGAATTTTGGCTTATAAGTAGGTCGCATAAGTATTGTAGCAATCTCTTCCAAGCCATACTTGACAAGAGACTTCGCCTTTCTTCCATGTTTGAGGATTCTTATCGGTTTAATATTTATATCTTTATGTTCACCAACGAGATACGCCCATACAA
>USIY01000033.1 GCA_900554845.1 uncultured Bacteroidales bacterium
GGATGGAGGTGGACGACGAGAAAGGGAGCGGTCCCGTTCTCTCGCCCGACGGCTCCAAGGAGGCGTTCATAAAGAATTCCAACGTGTATGTGCGCGATCTGAAGACAGGATCGGAGAAGCGGCTGAGCGTCGACGGTACCGACGGCAACTACTATTCCTCATGGATATCATGGAGCCCCGACGGCTCCAAGGTGTCGAGCTGCAGGATACGTCCCGCTGAGAAAAGATACGTCTACTATGTGGAGTCGTCGCCGGAGGACCAGCTGCAGCCCAAGCTTCACAAGCAGGAGTACGCCAAACCGGGCGACGAGCTGCGCTTCAAGGTGCCCTGTGTGTTCGATGTGGAGAGCGGCAGGGCCATGGTGCCTTCCACCGAGCTCTTCAGCCGGCAGTACGACATTTCTTATCCTGTGTGGAACTCCGACAGCAAGGCCGTTACCTTCGAGTACAACGAGCGCGGACATAAGGTGTACCGCGTTCTGGAACTGTCGGCCGAGACCGGAGCGGTGCGTCCCATCGTTGAGGAGACTTCCGACAAATATGTGAATTATCCCCGTTATTTCCGCTATGACACTTCCGACGGTAAGAGCATGATCTGGATGAGCGAGCGCGACAACTGGAACCATCTCTATATGTACGACCGCGCCGCCGGCAAGGCTGTCGGCCGGATCACGAAAGGGGAGTGGTATGTCCGCGAGGTGCAGAAAGTGGACGAGGACAACAGGAAGATATATTTTTCGGCCAACGGCGTCAACAAGGACGAGGATCCCTATAACATAAGGTATTACAGCATTAACTTCGACGGCACGGGGATGACCGACCTCACCCCTTCCCGAGGCAACCACCATGCGGTGTTCTCGCCGGACATGAAGTATCTTGTGGATGTGGCTTCCGGTCCTGCCGAGGCCCCTGTGGCCACGCTCCGCAGCGGAGCCGACGGCAAGGAGATAATGACTCTGGAGAAGGCGCACATCGATAAGCTTGTTGCCGCCGGATGGCGCGCCCCGGAGGTCTTCGCAGCTCCGGGACGGGACGGAAAGACCTTGATGTGGGGACTGATACAGCGTCCTTCCAACTTCGATCCTCCCAAGAAATATCCTGTGATAGAATATATCTACCAGGGTCCAGGCGACCAGTATGTACCCAAGGACTTCATGGCCTACAACCATTGGCTCACCCCTATGGCCGAGTTGGGATTCATCGTGGTGATGGTGGACGGTATGTCCACATCCTTCCGCAGCCGCGAATTCGAACAGGTATGTTACAAGAATCTTAAGGACGCAGGCCTTCCGGACCACATGGCGTGGATCAAGGCCGCGGCGGCCAAATATCCTGAGATGGACATAGAGCGTCTCGGCATTTACGGCTGTTCGGCGGGAGGACAGGAATCTACCAACGCCCTGCTGCTGTATCCCGAGTTCTACAAGGCCGCCTATTCGGCCTGCGGATGCCACGACAACCGTATGGACAAGATCTGGTGGAACGAGCTGTGGATGGGCTATCCCGTCGACAAGAGCTACGAGGAATGCTCCAACGTGGCCAACGCCCATCTGCTGAAGCGGCCGTTGATGCTGGTGGTTGGAGAAATCGACGACAATGTGGATCCTGCGTCGACCATGCAGGTTGCCAACGCCTTGATAAAGGCCAACAAGCCTTTCGAATTGGTTGTGATCCCCGGCGCACACCACACCATGGGTGAAAGCTACGGCGACCACAAGCGCTACGATTTCTTCGTGAAGCATCTGATGGGCCTGGATCCCCCGGCCTGGGAAGACATCGCATATTGACAAATAGATACCTATAGTTTTCAGTCCCGGCGCTCTTCAGAGAGGGCGCCGGGGCAGTTATTATAGTACAAGATGCTTTTTTCTATATAAAAATGCGTAAAAATTTGAAAAAGTGTAATTTAATGATTAACTTTGCAATCGGAAACAATATAGCAACCAAGCGACCAATAACGGAATTTTAACAACCTTTGCGCGCTGTCTTCATAAGACTATGACGCGTATGTTTCAACAATTTGGCATAAGGATTTAGAATATCTGAGTGCTGTCAGGCTTCGGTCATTTATCATCCACATTGATTCCTTGGTGAACGGTTATTAGGAACATGTTTGAATTTATTTCTAAAGATATGTGAATAAGTTCTTGAATGCTTCTGATGTCCATCATGTATATATTGTCATTTAATGGTTTCTTTTCGGAAACTGAAAGACAGGGCTTGCCGCAACCTGTATGAAAACACGGTCATGTCGGCATGTCAAGTCATCGTGGAATTTCATCCATCGGATTGATTCCGGATAATTGATGAGTTCCTGAGATATGAAAAGATAAAAAGACAGAATAGATTTTGTGTTATTCTATATCACTATATAAGTAATTTGTTAAATCAATGTAAGGTTCAGGTTCTGTGTGAACAGAGTCTGAACCTAATTTTTATACCTGATCGAATTATGAAATGGTATTCTATGGACTAAAATTGTAAAATTAAATTTGAACATCGATATAATAAGAGGCCTAAAAAAGAGTTTTATTAAAAATAAAGGTTGTTGAAATAATCCTCGTTTAGCAGGATTAGTTATTGGGAAGGGCCGCACTCGTGAGAATGCTGCCCTTTAATTTCAATAACCCATTAATGATGTTATAGAATTAAAGCGAATATAAAATGAGACAGGTAAAATCACAGGTGGTGTATCTTCACGGCATGTCCTCTTCGGGACAGTCCTCCACATGTCAGCGTTTGCGCCGCGCGCTTCCCAAGCATGAGGTCATCACTCCCGATCTGCCGGTGCAGCCGGAGGTGGCCCTGACAGAGCTGAAAAGACTCGCCTCCATGCTGGAGCCGGACGCGGTGATAGTCGGCACGTCCATGGGGGGAATGTACGCGCAGATGTTCCGTGGATTCCGGCGTATACTTATCAATCCTTCGTTCCATGCAAGCCGTCATCTCGCCGAAAAGTCAGGCACCCGTGTCCCTTTCCATAATCCCCGTAAGGACGGCCTCAAGGATTTTGAGGTAAACGACAAGCTTGTGAAAAAATATGAGAAGATGGAATCCAAGCAGTTCGACCCGAAGTTCGGTATTATCGGCAAGAACAGGGATTCCAAGGATCAGGTCTTCGCTTTCTTCGGCACCCGCGACACGACTGTCAACTGCAAGGAAGAGTATCTTGATCATTACAGCCAGTGCGCCGATTTCGACGGAGAGCATCGCCTTGATCCCGACACAACCCTTAACCTGATAGTCCCCAAGATCCTCGAGCTACTGCCTGCAAAATAAGCATATAAAAAACGCATGGTCCTTCAGGAAGGGTCATGCGTTTTCGCTTATCTAAAAGTATCGATCTTATTGTGCGCCTGATGGTTTGGTGCATACCACATATTTATCGACAAGGTCGGATACGGGAATGCCCTCTGTGTCGTTCAGACTTGTGCCGGAATTAGTGTAGGTCTTGCCGTTGCATGTCACTTTGTTCACTACCCAGATCTTGTTGTTTTTGTCTATGTAGGTGAATATCACCTTGAAGTCTTGTGCGGTATAGCCCGATGAGTCATATACGAAATTAAAAGTTTGGGTGGCCGTTTCGTAATTGCCGATGGCATGGCCGGGCCAGGAGGTTGTGAACATCTTGTCGGTTTTGTTGCCGATGTAGAGGAACACATTGGTGGCGCCATTTACATAGAAAGATATCCTGGAGGTCTGGTTGCTCTCGTAAATATCATTGATGGCACGAACGGACATGGCGTTATCCTCCACATTGCCGTTCATGTAGGAAGTGATCTGTCCTGTGATCTGGAAAGTACGCAACCAGCGTCCGATCTCGGCTTTTTCCAGTCCGTAGGCCATTGAGGCGGTCCAATAATAACCGGTGTTGGCTTCGCCGAATTTAGTGCCGCCGGTGTTCACATAACGACATTTCGGGAAATGTATAAGTCTGTCGCTGTTGTTGGCGTCCGCCACATCCTTTGCAAGATAGTCGCTCACGCGCGTACTGTAATCGGCTGTGAAATATGAGACGCCTCCAATTGATGATTGTACGGCTTGAAACCTGGAGGAGCTGCGCACCGCGTCCCATAATTTCTGCTTAGGAACCCGGTAGCCCGGAGGCGTCACATTTTTATACATGTCAACACCTTGATACTGAATCTTCGATCCCACTTGATAATATGCCCCGGCTGATTCAGAACGGCAACTGAATGGCCATTCCGGATTGGACACACTCTGCATTATGTCGTTGCCTTCGGAATTTTCTATGTACATGCCGGCGGCTTTCGCTCCGATATTGCGGTCCAGCATATAGCGTGTTCTATTGTTGGCTCCCGCCACTGGCAAAACTTCATAATAATAATAACCTGTGCTGAAATCGCCAAAATGGTGGTTCCCTGAGTCATTGTGGAAAAATCCGGTATGATAAAGGTCGAAGGAGTAGCGGAGTACGGAACGGGATTCAACCGTGGCGTTCTTGGCCGTGAAGGTCAGTATGAGTTTGCCGGTGCCGTATAGATAATCGTTTTCCTCACCTGCCGTGCTTCCATCGTTGGTGCATACGTTTCCTTCGCGAGTAAGATTCAGGTGGTATTTGTTATCGCTTTGCGACAACGTAGCTATAACTGATCGTATAGCCTTGTCTCCTGTTATCTGCACTTGACAATCATATGCATTAGCCGCGATGTTTTTTAGTGTGAGGTTATAGGTATATTTCCATCTCTCCTCGTTTGTTTTGCCTCGCTCACCGTACATCACGGGGAAATGAAATCCTTGGTCGCGCACCAGTCCCCCCATTTTTTCAGGTTTGATTCCGAACACCTTTGTATTCAGAAAATCCCAGTAATCTGAGATAGTTTTGTCTTCGGTGTCGTCGGTAGGATGGATAGTAAGTGTGGTAGAGCACATCGAGGCTCCGTCAAAAGGACGGTCCCATACTATTTTCGTTTGGCGCGAAAGGCCGCACCAATTCACTTTAATAATGTCACTGAGCGCTCCTTTTTCGCCATCGTCGATGAATGTCACGGTATATGTCGCTATCTTTCCGGATGTCGTCGAACCGTCACCCGCTTCGGTTATCACAGGTTCGCTGATTTTAATGAATCCGGCGTCAGTACTCAAAGTTGGAGCAGTGCCCATGTCCAAGTCATTTTCGGAGTAATATTTTACTGTCAAAGTCTTGGTTCCATCGGCATTGCCTTTGTATTCAATCACATCTGTCACTCCCAATTCGTGTGTGCCGTCGAATGCCATGTCAAATACGGCGGGTGCATGGTCATAGATTGTAACCGACACATTGGCTGCCGGATTTTTTGCCGCATCTTCAGCTGTGGCATAGCCTTGTCCCGACACTTTATCCACGCTTATCTCATACCAATGGTTTGGCTCGATATCAAGCGGTGTGGATTCATTTGATGAGGGATCGGTCTGCAGCAGGTCGATGCGGTAATATGTAGTGGCGCCATCACCATATTTGCCGCCGATTACCACGCTAACGCTTTTGGCTGATTCCTGATTGTTTTTTACAGGATATACATACAGTAAATTATCGTTGGCGGTAGCAACAGGTGTCAGGTCTGTGACTGCGGCACTGTAGAGCTTCTGTGGTTCCTTTAGGGCTGATCCTGCCGCCACATAACCGGATTCTGCTCCACGAAAGAGAGCCATGTTCTGGAATGTAAATTTGTCGGCATTGTTGACTATCGACACTTTCGCCTCAGTCCTGTAAAGAATAATATTCTGTGTCAGCAGGTTTACTGACGATAACTTGCCTTGATATTTGCCTGACATCAGGAACCCTTCTTCACGGGGAAGAGAAGAGTCAGTCACAATAGATTTTAGACCGGAGACAGTCTTTATATTGTCGTCTGTGAACAATGACTCGGCATTTGCAATCAGATAAAGCGTGACATCGCCATTATTGGATGAAAGTTCGCGAGCATCATCGTTCAACGCCACGGTTACGGTTGTAGTGGCGTCATCATCTTTTTCCGGCTTGGTAAATTCAATATTGCGGACATCCTGTACCAATTGGTCATTGTTATCATAGATAAACAACGACAGATTCTTGATGTTGCGTTCATCCGGAGTGTCATCCTTTTCGGCCCGTGTCTCAACCTTATCTGGCCCGGGAATAGTGATGGTAAAGGTCAGTATTCCGTCATCAATGGATGATCCCGGCACATCGATATCGTCGCTGCAAGATGTTCCTAATGACAATGCCGCAACAATAATCAAAAATATAAAGAGTGCATTATGTTTCATAATTCCATTCATTAAGGTCTACCGCTGTGTCCATCGGTTTTATTGCCATCGCGGGTAAAGCAGAAGGTTTCAGTTGTTTGATCAAAAGTGAATTCTTTCATTGACTTCCCTTCATCTTTGTCTATATAACTACCGTCACTGGTTCTGCCCTCGATGCCTATTTTTGTATTTATGTCATACTGAAGTTCGATCTCATAGTAAAGATAATTTCCTTCTTTTTTGAAATCGTTAGAATTGTTAGAGTTTATTATTGTGTTGCCGCCGATAACCCAAATATTCATACCTGAATATTTGTTGGCCGGCCAATAGAGACGGAGAGTACGTGGAGGTATTTGATCTGTTTGAGGTTTCTTGCTTACAAACTGTTTTGATCCGCCCGCATAATCCAGCCAGCCTTCTCGGTTAGGGAAATCAAAGAGGGGGAGACCTGGCTCCGCACCACCGGGGAAACGATCGCCCCCAGAGTGACCGTTGTTAAACATGATAAGGGCTTTTCCGGGAGTGGCCACTCCTGTAAGCACGAATTTCCACCAGCCGTCGCTCTCTTTCTCCATCATTATGCCAGGCCATCCACGATTATAACTATCGTTTTTACAATCACCGCAGATGTTTGACGATGACATACGATATGTTGGGCAAAAATCATATTCGTCATTATAATGAATTTTAGCTCCATTTTTATTGTTAATTATATCCCAGGAGCTATGGCCGTCGGTCAAGGTGTCATCGCTAAATATGAAGAATCCTTGATTATTTTCATAATCGAGAGAACCCGAAGCCTCAGAATTATTAGGATCGTCTTTGGTCTTGTTCCAACCTAAGAATGCAATTTTTCCTGTAAAAGAATATTCCAAGGCTGAATAAAGATAGGCGCCATCCTTGTAGCCGACAGGTTTTGATGGATATATAGAATGGTCAGAAGGGAGTTCCAGACATTGATAGACGTATATATGAGTATTAGACCAGTTGTTGGGTCGGAAATGAATAATATAGTTTAGCTGGTTGGGCACGATATGGATCTTTACTACCTTGCTGAGGGTAACCCCATTACCTGTGGCTGTATATGTCAGGGTCAATGTGCGTTCCGTTTCCCAGAATTTGCCGCCGTTGATGTCGCCGACCTTCAGCTCGTTGGTGCCGGTGGCGACTCCATTGTATGTAAGTGCGCCGTCCAATTTAAGAGAATTGGCATCAGGCGTGAATGCATTATCGTCCTCCATAAATCCGGAGATCGTGACATTGGAGAGGTTTGTCGAGAATTTGATAGGAATAGAAGCGGAGTAATCGCCGGAGGCGATATACTCCCGGACGTTTATCTCTATTTCTGTCGGATCTACGTTCAGAAATGGCTCCAACGTTACTGGGTTCACTTCGATTTTTTTCTTCAGATTGGCAGCGCATATGTAGAAGTAGCTGTTGAAAGAGACACCTGTTTCGGCGGCTATTTCAGGATTGACCGTCACTGAGACATATTTCTGACCCTCCTTCTCCACTTTTTCAAAGTGGAACAGATCAGTTCCATTGTACTTTCCCGATTCGAAAGTCAGTGGCTCTGCGTCCGTATCGTATTTGATCAGAGTGGCGACTCCGGCTTGTACTTTGATGTCCGTTTTATCAACGTGCAGGAAATAGGTTCCGTGCAGCTGATAAGCTAAAGATTGGAGCGTCCAGTCGGCCACGCTCGCCGTGATGTCGAGGCGGTCGCCGGTGGTGGTGACGCGCCCGATGATGTCGTAGAAATGGCCTCGGCGCATAGGCTCGCGATTGCTGTTGCCTTTGGAGAGCGGAGGCAGGTCAACGTGATACTGCAATTTTTGCGAGCCGCCGTCAAGCTCAGCACCGAACAGCAGGCGAGTGGGAGCTGACTTTACGAGATTTTCGGGCAAATACAGCGTTCCCTGATATGCACGCTTGTCAGCGTCGGCCTGACCGCTCAATTCGGCAAGGTCGTTCTCAGAAGGATCGTTTGCAGAATTAAGTTCTATGAACTTCGAATAATCCGTAGGGTACACTCTCGATGCCCCGTTGAATTCGGAGCAGTCATCTATTTCGAACGGTTCGCCTGAGTCAGGAGTATTGGCGTCCGTTACGGAAGTGACGGAACGCACTCCGCTCACCTTTTCAAGACCCGTAAAGGTCAGTGCCTGCGATCCGAAAGCCTCATGCGAGAATCCTGAGGCGCTTTTGTCGAACAAAAGAGTATAACGCACCTTGGCGCAGAGGAAAGTAAGATCAATCCAAAGAGTGGTCTGCTTGCCGTTCTCCACGGTGACGATACCGTCCGCCACGACTTCAGGAGTTGTTTCACCAACCTTTACTTCCTCCGGGAGACATGCCATAGGAAGACCGTCAGTGGTGTTCGGCATCTTCGAGGTGCTGTATTCAATGGAGGCTGTCTTTATCGCATCTTCGGAAGAGTCCCCATTCAGCCCCTCGATGTTGGCCACCATATACACGCGGTATTTGCCGGCTTTTACGCGGACTTCCTCCTGGCGGTAGTCGTGGGTCAGCTTGCTGTCCGAGGGCGTCAAATCAACGGCAACGCGGTTGTCTGCGGCCGTGCCGTCGGCAGGGAAAGCATAGAACCATAACGAAGAGATATCCCCTTCGTTCATCGTTTCGTTCAAAGCGGCGTCCTCGGCGCGTGTTCCCTCAAGATGTGGCGTGGGAATCATCAGCAGAACCGATTCTTCGCCGTGTCCTTTGCGATCATCGGAGATATCGTCGCTGCATCCCGTTGTCAGAACTGTCAGCAGCAGAACGGTCAACAGCAATATATTGGAGAATGATTTATTCATTGTCATGGAATGATTACATGTCAAAAACATATTTGTGATATTTCCACTTTGCGATGCGGACATTGACTTTGAATCCAGGGTATTCGTCCGGGTCATCAGGATTGTAAGGAACGGGTATGCCGCTGATGCTTTCGATAGACAGACGGTAGATGTTGTTGCGCACCACGCTGAACTCCATCGGACCTGTCAGCTGAGGATTCCCGTTGTCGTTGTGACGGATGAAATAGTAATAGTCCACATAATAACCGGCTCCGTCGGCATCATCTGCGGAATACTCCACAATCTTCTTTTCTCCATTAACCTGAAGAGTGATGGGATCGGTCCCTGTCGGCGCTCCGTCAGGCGTGCCTGTTATGCGGAAGTGGAACCGTATGCCGGTGGTGTTTTTTTGTATCTGCGCGTCATCGGGTATTTTGTTTTCCGAAATATAGCGCCAGATGGAATATCCGGAAGTCGCGGACTTTTCATGATTGTCTAATTCCGTGGCCTTTATGGCGATGTCGCCGGAGAGGAATCCTTTGGGCAGAATCTGCGAATTACGGAAGGCGAAGAAGTGGTCGCTTACATTGAACAGATGCATGGAGGCTAATGTCAGCCAGTAGCCTGTGGGTGTATGTGATTCGTCGTCGTTTACGATCGGGAAGGTGTGGTCGTGATCTTTGCTGTTGTCCTGATAGTCTATGCGTGCCACGGAACGCTCCAGTTCAACTACGCCATTCTCAGTCAGGTCCAAAGGTGTATTTTTTGTGATATAGGGTGACAGGTCAGTGGGAATTGTCAGGGAGTATTCGGAGCAGTTTGACATCGGTAGTCCTTTGTCGGCATTAAGAAGCGCGTCGTCTGCACCGGTGAGGACATATTTGTCGGAAAAGGGATCGAAACTTCCTCCCGATATGGCTGAGAGCATCGCGGCATTATGGTTGGCGAGAATGTAGAGCTTTACATTCTTTCCCGCAAAACGTGAGAAGTCGGAGAACGGCAATGATAAAGATGCGGTATAACCATTGCCTTCTGCTGTCAAGGCTCCGGGGGAGGCGACAGGGAATGAAAGCATGTCGTCGCCGTCCTTAAGCACCACTATCATGCGGTGTATCGCATTTTCCTTATCAGTGCCGGGTTCGGTGCCGTCGCTTGAAGTGTCGTTGTCGTCGATGGTATGTGAGCGTGTACCTTCACCGTCGCGGAGCGACATATCCAGAGTGAGGTAAACCTTGGCGTTGTCGGTGTCCGGCCCGGATGGAGCGTTTGCGTCAGAGCACCCGGCGGCGATGACCGGCATCATAAGTGCCGTCATGGTCCATAACATTATGTGCTTGAAAGGCTGACTCATCGCTTAGGTTGTTGATGGGATGGAGAGAGGAAGTTAAAAACCGGCGTGGTTTACAACCACTTTCCAGTCGTTTATAATGATACGTGTTGATATCCAGGCGTCACCGTTGTTCTCGTCAAGGAAGAAAACGAACCTCCAGGAGTTCTCTCGGTCCAGATATTCTTGGTCGGACATGGGTCGGGTGGCGTCGTGGTTGTCCTTGAACATCAGCATATAGTTGATGATCGGGAGGCTGAGCACCGGCGAGCCGTCAGCTTTGCGAGTTATGCTGAGCGTGCAGCTGGTGGGCTTGTCGTGTACAAGGCGTGAGGTAGTGAACCGTGCCAGCGCCGCGTTCACTTCGGTCTGGCCGTCGCCGTCGCGCGTGCCTGTGGTGAAATTCAAGGTCTCGTAGGGAGCGTAAGTCGCGGTGCCGGAGGGAATAAGATTGTTGTCGGCGTCCATCACTGTGTTGTCGTCGGTGATGGTATATGTGAAGTCGTCGCAATCTATGGGAGTGCCGTTGACATGCTGCAGCGCCACTTGAACGGTGTTGGTGTTGCGCATCATGTACACGGTATGCGCGGTGTCTTCCTTATCGGAGACGGTGATGTCGGCGGAGCCGTAGAAATGGTCATGCAGTCTGCGTTTGCTGTCCACGGCGAGGCAGTCGGGATGCAGCTTGGCGCCCAAAGTGCCGAGCAAGGTGCCCGGTCCAACGTCGGAGGTATGTACGAAGGAACTGTTTTCACAGGCCATGCCTCCGTAAGCCACCACGTGATAGTCGCCTGCCGGCAGACTCAGATTCATGCGGTAGTTCTCGTCGCTGAGGGTTTCGGGCAGCGTCTCCGTATGTGTCTCCACATATTTGCCATCCTTGTCATAGACGTAAAGCGTGAGGCAATGCACTTGGTTGTGGAATGCGTTGGCCCGCTCCATATTGTAGTCATAGACAAAGCGGAGCGTACTTACGGGCGACGGGCACTCCTTCAAGTCCTCCATGACGCACGAGGTGAAAAGAACCGTCATGAAAGAGGCGCATAACGCCCCTTTCATGATGCTTTTCAGTGTTGCTGTTCCTTTCATTTAAGAAAGCATTGCGTTGTTTATCGATTATTATGTGCCGACAGATCAGAACTTGATCTTGTTGACGCGAACACCCCACTTCTTCACGGTGACTTTGACCTTCATGTAGAAGTCGGAAGTCTCGTCGGGATCATCCGGATCAACGGGGTCAGGATCGTTGTCCTTGACAGTGGGATGGCCGAGCCGGTTGATTTCGGTTACAACTAATTTGTAGATGTTGTTGCGGACTGCACCGAACTCCATGGGACCCATTACCTGGGGCAGGTTGTTATCATTGTGACGGTTCCAGTAGTAGTAATCGCAATAGTATTTCCCCCCTTCGGCTTTGTATATGGCGAAACCAGCTTTAACAAGGGCTGTATTAATTTCAGCAGAAGGATCAGCTTGTCCCTGTTGAGTAGCATTTAATGCATTCTTGAATGCTACGGAGATGGCATGAGCAGGATCTGTTTCTACAATTGCCTTGACGGCCGGATAGTTGCCGATAATATTGCCTCCGAAAGCATAGAGATCATCGCCATTATTCATGGCGGTCTTCAAAGCACTAGTTTCGTCAGGAGTGGTAATCTCAGCGCGGAAAATGACACCTGTACTGTTGCCGTTTTTCTGTGTCAGTGTGGGATCAGCGGGAAGTGTGCTGGGCACGGCATAACGCCAGAAGTTGTATTGCTCACCGCTCAATTCTCCATTTTCATTTCCACGCTTATTGTTGTCGTTCATGATTTCGGCAACTTCGGTAAAATCCGGTTGGAAGTTAGTGCCGAACAAGGCATAGTTGAAGTATTTGTCAAATTTATCCTCTCCGGAGTTGCGTGTAAGGGCGCCTTTCTCAGATCCATAAGGATCCACAACATAGTTGGAAGCTGTTTCAGCACCGAACATATTTGCGGAAGAGGTGGTTTTGCCGTCGGCATTTACACGTTTGAACAGGTAGAAGGCTTTGCCCATATTACAGAGAGCCAATTTCTTGATTGATACGTTCAGAGCTCCTTCTCCATTGTTTGCCTTGGCGAGTGTGTAATAATAATTGTTGTCCTCACCATTTCCTTTGAAGCCTTTGAATTCATCGCCGCTGATATGGTCGGTATAGTCAAAACGGACTGCGACGCGTTCTACAGTGACATCTGCGATATCCCAGGCTGTTTCCGCAGTGTTGTACTTGCCTGCCTGAACGTCTGCGAGAACTGGGAGTTTAGCAGTTGCGTTATCGGCGTTGCTCATCACGAATTTTTCGGTGGTGTAGTAGGTTTCGGGCGTTTTTTCACATATGAAGTCATCAATGTTCTGGCCGATAGTGAATTCCTGCTTGTCAGTGGGATTGCAGATCACATAGAACTTCGTGCTATTGCTGGCTGGAGCAGACTGCAGATAAGTAATCATACGTTCGCGGTTGAAGCTGCCGGTGGCAGTCACATCCCCATTGTCTTCTTTCTTGATATTGGTTGCCTCGGACACTCGTGCGCAGTCTATGACTGTGCTGTTGACATCAACAAGCACCAACAGCAGATTGCTGACCTTGTTCTCGTCGTCCTGTCCAGCTTCGGTAATGCCACTTGGCGAAGGGGTGCGTGTCATAGATTGCGGAGACACGGTCAGAGTCATGTACAGACCGTCAAGGTTGCTGTTCTCGGGCGTCACTGACGGATCGTCAGAACAGGACGCCATCATACCCGCTGCTATCAACGGAATGATAAAGTTGTTGAATTTCATTTGATTAGTTGTTATTTGGTATCATATACTGCAAGGTTGGTCATCAGTCTCATGGCTTGCTAAAGGTTGCTCTGCAAGTCCGCATTCTCCGGTCCATATGGACGGATGCAGATAAAGTGACGATAAGCCCGAGATTGGGAGGCCGATAGTCGGTAGTTTGTTGAAGCCTCAAATTGTAATTTGAAATCAGAGGTTGTTGAAATGCGGCGCCTTCCGCTTTGAGCGTCGTTGGTTAAAGATTGTTGTTCGACTGCAAATTTAGAATTTTAATATTGTTTTAGCAAATATTTTACAAAAAATTTTTTAAAGTATTTTCTAATACCCCCCTATTTATCTGATAATCATCATGATAGTATTTTAAGAAATTTGATCTCTTCCCATCGTAACTGACCGTGATCTACATTGCGATATAATTGCTTAAAACTTGGATTTCAAAACCACGCAATTTGATGGGGAGGAGATTTCCAAACCTCCTGTCTGTACCTTTTTCATCGAGAGGGGCCTGTCGGCCCGACACAGCCGGAGGTTTGGAGAACCTCCTCTCCATAGGTCGGTCCGTCGGTCGGGTAAATGTACGTTTCGGGAGTTGGATAGCCCCAAACCCATGGGAATAAGTAATAGGCCGCAAGGCCACTGATTCCGGCCCGAAGCGCGTGTAATGGAGAGGAGGTTCTCCAAACCTCCTTAGTTTTTAGACAGCAGGACAGAAGAAGCTGTGGCTAATCTCCGGCACTATAGATGTATCGTACAGGCTTGCTCCGGTTTCTTCTGTCCTCCTGTCAAAAAAAGTGCAATTTATAGTTTTATGGTCTTGGTCTTTCCGTCGTATCGGACGGTTCTGGCTCCTCTCATGGGTTTATCGCCAGGGCCTGAGTTGCCGTTGACGAGAACTATCTTGAATTTACGGTTCTTGATCATGCCGGGGAACTCTCCCTTGCGGTCCGAGATCGTGAGGGTGCGGTTCCGATCGTTCCAGCGGAAAGCTATGGTGGAGAACTTGCCCTGTTCGTAATTGTAGTTGTCGTTCTCATCCTCATAGAGGGTGAAAACGCCGTCTGCTCCGGGGTAAACCCTGATTTCCAGATTGTCCCAGGATTTCTCCGTGGAATATTGCACCGCAGGGCCGAAGGGGAGGATGCTTCCTGCCCTGACGTAGAGCGGCAGGATGTCGAGCGGAACTTCACGCTTCACGTCCTCTCCACTCTTAAATTCAAACACTTTCTAAGATTTCGCACTGGCTGTTCCTCGATATGGTTAAATCTTGTGGGTGTCAGTATTTTGTGTTAACTTTGCAACACTATGGATGATATCATTACCAACAATGAACCTCGTTTTGTCAGTGTCAAAGATTTTAGAATAGGGAAATTCAGTTAAAGGCCCGCTTTCACAATCCGAAAATGGATTGTGATTGC
>USIY01000034.1 GCA_900554845.1 uncultured Bacteroidales bacterium
CACCGAGACAGGTCTGTCGGGACTGGAAACGGGATACAGCGGACTCGATAAGATGACCTCCGGCTGGCAGAATTCCGACCTCATCATCATCGCCGCGCGCCCCGCGATGGGAAAGACGGCCTTCGTGCTCTCCATGGCCAAAAACATGGCCGTGGACCGCAATATCCCCGTGGCCATATTCACCCTTGAGATGGCCAACGTACAGCTGGTGAAGCGTCTGATTAGCAACGTCGCGGACCTTAACGGCGAGAAGATAAAATCCGGAAACCTCACTCCCGAGGAATGGAGCCGCCTCAACAACAATATCCGCAAGATGTACAGCGCTCCGATGTACCTTGACGAAACACCGGGCCTGTCCATCACGGAGCTGCGCACCAAGGCGCGAAGACTGGTGCGAGAACGCGACGTGAAACTCATAATGATCGACTACCTGCAGCTGATGAACGCCACGGGACTGAAACTCGGAAGCCGCGAGCAGGAGGTCTCCACCATCTCCCGGTCACTGAAGGCATTGGCAAAGGAGCTGAACATCCCGATAATCGCTCTGTCGCAGCTGAACCGAAGCACAGAAACCCGCGAGGACAAACGTCCCGTACTGAGCGACCTACGTGAGTCCGGAGCCATTGAGCAGGACGCCGACATCGTATGCTTCATCCATCGTCCGGAATACTATACCAAAAGCACGGAGGACAAAGACGGCAACGACATACGCGGACTGGCTGAACTGATTGTGGCCAAACACCGAAGCGGCGCCGTAGGCGATGTAAAACTTAGATTCGTGAGCCAGTTCGCCCGATTCGAAAACTGGGACGAAGGATACCAGATGATGCAGGAGGCCCTGAATTCACAGTCCGACGGATCGGGGGGAAAATCCGTACGGCGTCCGAGCAAAATCAACGACTATCCGGCCGAACCGGAAAACGGTGCAGGAGTCCAGCCACAAGGTTTCTCTTTCGCCGCGATGCCCGGGAACACGGGGGCCGTCCCCGACATAATGCCCGGTCCCGACGATTCTCCGGTCCCGTTCTGATTCTTATAATGAAATTTATGGCAGGGTGCACGAACAAACGGCACCCTGCTTTGTTTTATTTACAAAGGATAAAAACATAAGGTTATGGAATCAGAAGAAAGAAAAGAAAAACGCGAGGAAGTACGTGAAGCCATTCACGACGCAACCGACGCAGCACGCGCACAACACAACGTACGCCATAACAACTCTACACGCAAGATCAATAAGCTTTGGCTTTGGCTCGGCGTACTGATACTCTGCATCATCCTGATCTGGTGGCTGTTCACATTGGGCACCGCCGAGGATACCGTAGGTCTGATCAACGGAAACTGAAATTACCGCGACAGATAGAACAATCTCGACCTGCGGGTTGTTATAAAGATACTCATTACCGGCCATTCAAGGTCCTATCAAAGGGTCGTAATCTTTACATTTGACCGGGAAAAGGACGTCGGGGCGCAAGTCCCGGCGTTTTTTTGTTTTTTATCAAGTCACGTGCCGACAAACAAAAAGTCCCGCCGGATGGCAGGACTTTTTGTTCGTTGGGGGAATCCCCGTCGCACCTCTGATTATTTTCCGGCGATATGGTCGGATACAGACAGTGAGTGACGGCCCTTGGCGCGACGGCTGGCCAGTACCTTACGGCCGCTCTTGGTGGCCATTCTCAGACGGAAGCCGTGCTTGTTGATTCTGCGGCGGTTCGAGGGTTGGAAAGTCCTTTTCATTTCTTATTTTGTTTTTTATTTTTACGTGCTTGATTCCGCCGACGGGCGGTATTCGGCTGCAAAATTAACAAATTTCCTCGAAATCTACAAATAAGTGGCTGTATAAAAATATTTTTTGCCGTCACCACAGCCTATATGCCGCATATTATACTGTCTTCTATGTGAAATCTTGCACAAATCGGGGATTTTTACTAATTTTGCATCACAATAACGAATTATAATTTAAAGATACATAACACAATGATGAATGCACAAGACATCAAGAACGGAACATGCATCCGCCTTGATGGCCGTCTCTATTTTTGCGTTGAGTTCCTCCATGTAAAGCCCGGCAAGGGCAACACGTTCATGCGCACCAAGCTGAAGGACGTTGTTGACGGCCGCGTTCTGGAGCGTCGTTTCAACATCGGCGAGAAGCTCGAAGACGTTCGCGTGGAGCGTCGTCCCTACCAGTACCTTTATGCCGAGGGCGGCGACGACATCTTTATGGACAACGAGACATTCGATCAGATTCCCATCAACAAGGAGCTGGTGACCGGCGCCGCCTTTATGAAGGAAGGCGACACAGTCGAGGTGGTACGTGACGCTTCCACCAACACCGTGCTTTACGCCGAAATGCCGATGAAGACCATTCTCAAGGTCACCTACACCGAGCCGGGTCTGAAGGGCGACACCGCCACCAACACACTGAAACCCGCCACCGTCGAGACGGGAGCCACCGTTAAAGTGCCCCTGTTCGTCAACGAAGGCGAGCTGATCGAGGTAGACACCCGCGACGGCAGCTACGTAAGCCGCATCAAGGCCTAAGCACCGCATGGACCGGGACCAGGACATTCTCTTCTCACTCATCGTGCCGGTGTACAACCGACCCGATGAAGTGGCCGATTTGCTCCAAAGTCTCGAAAATCAATCCGACAGGGGATTCGAGGTAATCATCGTCGAAGACGGCTCCACCGTCCCTTGTCTGTCATACGAAACCACCCCCGACGGGGAAAAGAAGGCGAAGGGATTTCCGTCCCTCCGCCTTCAGTATTTTCAAAAGGAGAACGAAGGAAGAAGCATAGCGCGGAATTACGGGCTGGAACATGCCCGGGGCGACTATTTCGTCTTCGTGGACTCCGACTGCATCCTCCCTCCCGATTATTTCGCGCGCCTCCGGCACTCTTTGCGGGAAAAACCAGCGGACTGTTTCGGCGGTCCCGACGCCGCCCACGAGTCATTCACCGACACCCAGAAAGCCATAAACTACGCCATGACCTCCTTTCTGACCACCGGCGGTATTCGCGGCGGAAAACGGTCAATGGAGAAATTCACTCCCCGCACTTTCAACATGGGATATTCCAGACGTGTTTGGGAAACAACAGGAGGATTCCGGGAAATGTTCAGCGAGGACATCGACATGTCCACCCGCATCCGTATGGCCGGATTCAAGACCGCACTCTTCCCCGATGTGAAAGTCTTCCACAAACGCCGTGTAAACCTTAAGAAATTCTGGAAACAGGTGCATGTGTTCGGCCAGTCGCGCATCACTCTTCAGCTCCTCTACCCGGGCTCGATGAAACTAGTGCACTGGCTTCCCGCCGTGTTTACGATCGGCGCTCTCGGACTGCTGATCGCTAGCATCTGGTGCCCGTGGCTTCTTATACCGCTCGGCGTCTACATCCTGGCGCTCTGGATCGGCGGACTCGTCGCCACCCGCAACTTGAAAATCGCATCACAGGCTGTCGCAGCGGCCATGGTGCAGCTCACAGGATACGGCACAGGTTTCCTGAAAGCCTACTTCACAAAAATTGTTCTGGGCCGCGGTCGCGATGAAAAACGCGAACGTGAAATCCGAATGGGTAAGAACGAAGGACTCTGAGCCTGAAGGACATACTTGCACCGCCGCCATCCCAAATTCTCTCCTATACCAAATTCCCTCTCCTATTCCTAATATCATGAAACCTTACACCACTGACGCACCTAAGACATTAACCGTCAAAGAGCTTGACATCGACGACCGTCCGCGTGAAAAAGCCTTGAAACATGGCGTGAAGGCACTGACCAATTCGGAATGTCTCGCCATCATTCTCAGGGCCGGAATCCCCGGCCATCCCATCACCGAGATAGCCAAGGAGCTGATGAAGCAAAACGACAACAAATTCCTCAATCTCCAGAGAATGACTGATCAAGAACTGACGGACATTCCCGGAGTGGGACCTGTGAAAGTGCTTGAACTCAGGGTAATAATGGAGGTTATGTCCCGCTACCACAACGAGACAATCGGAGAACGTCCAATTATCAGAAACTCCCGCGACATCTATATGTATTTCAAATATATCAACGCCAATCTGCCGCACGAGGAAATGTGGGCTTTGTTTCTTGACAACAGCAATCATGTGATCGGCAAGATGAGGTCGTCTATCGGGAGCGCCACAGCCACCATACATGACCCCAAGAAGATTCTGAAAGCGGCACTGTTAAGGAACGCCCAGTCAGTAATCCTTTGCCATAACCATCCGTCAGGCGTTCTGAAGCCGTCGGTTCCTGACATGACGATAACCGACAATTTCTCCAAAGCCTGCAAAGCCGTGGAGCTTAGGTTCCTGGATCATCTAATTGTCTCCACCGAAGGATTCTACTCATTTCATGACGAAGGACGCATGTAAGAATGCTGCGTTTTCGTCATTTTTCACCGTCCTTCAGACGGCGCGCTATTGAATCTGTGGCCGGCACGTACAAAGAGGCGTGCTCACGGTTATGATAACGCGTCAGATATTTGTAGAACAGGATTCTTGACACTCTGTCACGTAAATCCGACAGTTTCAGCGCGGAATTACGCACACCTTCCATAATTCCATTGATTTCTCTGCGTGTGTCCGCCGGAGCGATTATTATGTCCGCTCCTGCCTTCACGGCGTCGCACGCCGTATAGCCTTCGGCTCCGAGCATATTCATGGCGTCGGTCAGGACGAGTCCCTTGAACCTGAGATCCGATCGCAGCAAGTCGGACAACACTGTACGGGAAACAGCAGCGGGACGCATCTCGGAGTCGATGGCCGGCACAGCCAGATGCCCCGCCATTACAGCGGGCATAGAGCTCTCGGACCATTTTCTGAACGGCACCAGATCGACGGTATCCAGTCGTTGCAGACTCGCGTTGATCACACCCTTGCTCTTATGGGAATCCCGGCTCACCATCCCATGTCCGGGAAAATGTTTGGCCACAGGCAGCACATTGCCGTCCATCAGTCCCCTGCCGTACGCAAGTCCTAAAGCGGCCACTCTCTCAGGATCAGATCCGAAACTGCGGGCTCCTATGAATCGATTGTTGTCGCTTACATCAAGTACAGGGCCCAAGACCATATTGATGCCCAGTTGCCGGCATTCACGCGACACCTCACGTCCATAATCATACATCAGTTGATCCTCCACATCCGGGGCCAGACGCCCGTTGGCAGGAAACGCCGGAGCGTCCTTCAACCTCATGTTGAGCCCCCATTCGGCATCTATGGCTATAAAAGGGGGCACTTGCGACACAGACGCCATACTGTCGGCCAAAGCCCGTGCCTCCCGGCTTGTGCCTTTCAGAAACACCACTCCCCCTATCCCCTCCAGAGCATATTCACGAACCTGACGTACCGTAAACTGATCGGCCTGCGCATATACCGCAGGCATAAAAATTTGCGAAGCCAGCCGCAGGGTATCCATTTCCGCCGTGACGGAATCCGCCCAGGCTTGCGCCTCGGCCGTCAGGTCATACTTGGCGGGCTCCCGAACCTGAATCTCTTCGGCGTCGCCCCTCTTGCCGCCGTTGACACAAGCGGTCACCGTGACCGTCAGTAACGTCACGATGACCGCCGTATAATGTCTGAGTTCCAATTCGTCAGTATTTGAAATCCTTCACAAAGCGCGGAGTCGGATCCGGATTCACCGACAATCCCAGCTCCATCAAGTGACGGAAATACTGAAGCATCCGAACGCTTATCTCCGGATTGTCCCTATAAATAAGTTCATGACGGGCCATTGGCGTCATGTCATCGTTGCCCGCTGCTATGTAATCAATTGTACATACCACATATTCGCGGTCCGGATCCATAAGATCGCCGTTTATGACCACATGTTCCATCCGGTTCTTGTCGTCCATCACTACACGGATCTCGTCGCTGACGGCCTCGCCTCCTTTCGGAGCCACTATACCCATAGTCTCGATAATGTCGCGACCTTTCATCTTGATAAGCTGAAGGCGGTTGCTGAACGGAAACATACTGAGCACCCTCCCCTCGCTGACCATTCCTTCCGGCATGGGCTGACGGATGCCCCCTACGTTCATAATGGCAAGGTCTACCTGAGGAATATCCATGCCCGCTCTGCGCAGACTGTCGGCGAGACGCATGCCTATCCACATTCCGGCGTCCCCGGCAAAATTGGCCAGGGCTCCCACAGACTTGGCATTAGGCAACGAACGGACACTATAGCTCACAGGAACATGATTCACAGAATCAACGATGTGTCTATAGGGTTTAAGGAACTCCTCGATTTCCTTGTCATAGGAATCGGGACTGAAACGGTCGGTGACGGGTATATACTCATAATCGAACTTACGCTCCTTCAGATTGTCAAGGTCGATATTGATATAGCCTATGTTCTTGCCGTATTTCCCGGTCTGCGCCACAAGCACAGGCTTTCCGTCCGCGTTGTCTATCCAATAAGGCGTCTTGTCGGGTGTGGAAGGATCCACAAAGGTATGGCTGTGCCCCCCGATAATGATGTCGATGTTCCTGGAAGCTCTTGCGAGATCCACATCGTTCTCCCTGTCGGGCATCGAGCTATAGCCTATATGTGTCACGGCAACCACAAGATCGCATTTCTCCTTATTCTTCAGGACATCCGCCCAATGGTTGGCGGTAGAGATGATGGGCTTGAACACCATTCCTTTGTAGTTCTCCTGGGAAATAAGGCCCTTCGGATCCACATTCAGGCCTATAAAACCGACTTTCTTCTTGCCGACTTTCTTGATCACATACGGCTTGAACACACCCTTCAGCGATGTCCCCGAAAAATCATAATTAGCCGACAACGGAGTGGCCTTGACGTTTTTCCAATACTTGGTCAGTTCCTCCATGCCGTTATCGAACTCATGATTTCCGAGAATGCGGAGATCGTAATCCATCTTGTTGAACAGAGGATACTCCACATCGCCTCCGAAGTATTTAAAGTAGAGAGTACCCTGGACCATATCTCCGGCGTCGATCAGGACAACGTTCTTCTCAGCCTTCCTCACGGAGTCGATTATCGCCTTACGGGGCAACACGCCGCCAACGCCGTCGCCGTCAGGGTCGATGTTGGAATGCGTGTCGTTGGTATGCAACAGCACCAAATGATCGGCCGCGGCGCCGAATGACGTCACCGCGGCCAATGTCAATAATATCGCTTTGAGATTCATCAGAACTCTATAAGATTCTTGCCGTCCATATCAGCGGGCTGAGACAGTCCCATGAGCTTAAGCAGACTGGGAGCGACATCCGCCAGCTTGCCGTTCTCGCACTTGGCGTCCTTGTGGCTTCCGATGTAGATGAAAGGCACGGGATTCAGAGAATGGGCGGTGTTGGGTGTGCCGTCCTCGTTCAGAGCATGATCGGCATTGCCGTGGTCGGCGATAATGATCATTTCGTAACCATGCTTCTTGCCGGCCTCCACGACCTTGCTCACGCATACGTCGAGGGTGGCCACGGCCTTCTGTATGGCATCGTAAACACCGGTATGTCCCACCATGTCCCCGTTGGCGAAGTTGACCACTATGAAGTCATATTTGTCGCTGTCGATAGCCTCCACAAGCTTCTCGGTCACTTCCGGAGCGCTCATCTCGGGCTTCAGGTCATATGTGGCCACCTTGGGACTGGGAACCAAAATGCGGTCCTCCCCCTCGAAAGGAGCCTCGCGGCCGCCGTTGAAGAAGAAAGTGACGTGGGCGTACTTCTCTGTCTCGGCTATGTGAAGCTGCTTCTTGCCGAGAGCCGACACATATTCGCTCATGGTATTGGGCACGTCGCTCTTGGAAAACAGAATGTGCACCCCCTTGAAGGAATCGTCATACGGAGTCATACAGTAGTACTGCAGTCCGGGGATGGGCTTCATGCCGTCCTCCTCATGCTGGGTAAGCACTGTGGTGAGCTCCTTGGCGCGGTCATTGCGGTAATTGAAGAATATCACCACGTGGCCTTCGCCGATACGGCCGTCGACTGTGGTGTTGACTATAGGTTTGATGAACTCGTCGGTGACTCCCTCGGCATAGGACTCCTCTACGGCCTTCACCATATCGTCGCTCTTCTTCCCGACGCCGTCCACCAGCATGTCGTAAGCCTCTTTCACGCGCTCCCAGCGCTTGTCGCGGTCCATGGCGTAGTAACGGCCGCAGACTGTGGCGATGACGCCGGCGCTCTGCGCGCAATGCTCCTGCACCTCCTTCAGGAACCCGGCGCCGCTCTTGGGATCAGTGTCACGGCCATCCATAAAGGCGTGCAGATATACTTTGTCGAGATTGTAAGCTTTGGCGGTGTCGCACAAGGCGAACAGATGCTGCAGCGACGAATGCACGCCGCCGGCGCTCGTCAGGCCCATGAAGTGGATGGGAACGTTGTGGTCGCGGGCATAGCTGAAGGCACTCACGATCTCGGGATTCTTCTGGAACGAACCATCCTTGATGGCACGGTTGATCTTCACCAGGTCCTGATAAACGACGCGACCCGCGCCGATGTTGAGATGGCCTACCTCGGAGTTACCCATCTGACCGTCGGGCAGACCTACGTTCTCGCCGCTTGCCTGAAGCTCCGAATGCGGGCATTCCGCCATCAGACTGTCCATGTAAGGGGTGGGGGTATTGAAAATGGCGTCATCCTTCCGATGATCGCCAAGGCCGTATCCGTCAAGGATAATCAGCATTGCTTTCTTCTCTGACATAATCTGTTTTTAATGCTGTGGCGCCGCACTTTACGCAAGCCCGGCGCGCTGTTGGTTACTTTCTGCAAATTTACTAAATTTTCACGACATACACAAAAAGAGCACATCCATGCGGACATGCTCTTTCTGTGCTTGAATCCTTTGACAGGATTTACTTCGCTTTCTTGGCGTAACGCTCCTTGATACGGGCCTTTTTACCGGTGAGGTTGCGCAGATAGTACAGCTTGGCACGACGCACCTTACCCATCTTGTTGTTGGTAATGGACTCGATGAAGGGGGATTCCAGAGGGAAGATACGCTCAACGCCGATACCGTCGCTGATCTTGCGCACTGTGAAGCGCTTTTTGTCGCCCTGGCCGTTGATCTTGATCACAACGCCACGATACTGCTGGATACGCTCCTTGTTACCCTCTTTGATTCGGTAAGCTACGGTGATGGTGTCGCCGGGACCGAAATCGTCTACTTTCTTCTCAGGAGTGGCGAATGCCTGCTCCGCAATCTTTATAAGATCCATTTTGCTTTAATTTTTTATTTTGGCAATATAAACGCGCTGCTATCGTCGCGCCAGAGATTACCAAATCGGCCGCAAAGTTAGTGATTTTTTTTAATATAAGCAAAAAAAGCGTTAACTTCGCGATATGGAACGCAGCATTCGCATCAAAGACAAGCTTTATGACTTTAAGGACCCCAAAGTCATGGGTATACTGAACGTTACACCGGACAGTTTTTACGCGGGGAGCCGTGTTGGATCAGAAGCGGCCTCACGTGCCTCGGAAATGCTCGCCGAAGGCGCTGACATCCTCGACATCGGAGGATATTCCTCACGGCCCGGAGCCGAGGATATATCCTCCGAGCGTGAGTACGACCGTCTCGCCCCCGCTCTCGACGCCATACGTTCGGAACATCCGGAAGCAATCATTTCCGTGGACACTTTCCGCGCGGACGTGGCCCGGAAGACAGTGGAAAATTTCGCTGTCGACATCATCAACGACATAAGCGGCGGTACGCTCGATCCCGAGATGCGTGACACAGTGGCCGCACTCGGCACACCATACATCCTGATGCACATGCGAGGAACACCCGCCACCATGCAGCAGATGTGCCGCTACGACGACGTTGTAGCCGACGTGCTCTCCGAACTGGCTTTCAAAACCGACGATTTTCGTCAAGCCGGCGTTCACGACATCATCGTCGACCCGGGGTTCGGTTTCGCTAAAACCATCGATCAGAATTACAGGGTGCTGGCCGCACTGAACCTCTTCCACGAAACCGGATGTCCCGTCCTGGCCGGAATTTCCCGCAAAAGCATGCTGTTCAAACCATTGGGCATCACCCCCGATGAGGCAGGTCCCTCCACCGTAGCGGTCCATTCCATGGCCTTGATGCTCGGAGCGGACATTATCCGCGTCCATGACGTCAGGCAAGCTGTCCAGTCGGTCAATATTTTCAAAATGCTGAAAGAAGCGAACAACGGAGAGATTCCTTCGCTGAATTCTTTCATGCCCGACATTGAAATTTATAATCCAATGAAGCCCTGACATTCATTGCCAATTCCATTACCTGACAAAATATGATAGATTTCGGAATCAAAGACATAGTCGATATTATAATAGTCGCCCTTCTGCTCTTCTACCTTTACAGACTGATGAAAAACAGCGGCACGCTGTCTCTGTTCTACGGCGTCCTGCTTTTTATTGTGGTATGGGTAATAAGTTATGAAATATTCGACATGCGTCTGACCGGCACAATCATGGACAAGTTCATGAATATCGGACTGATAATTCTTGTGATTCTCTTCCAGGACCAGATAAAACGTTTTTTGATAGACATCGGAGGGCCGGCCCGTCTGAAAAAATTCAGGCGTCTTTTCAAACATGACAAGAGCGACGAGCATGAACACGCGGAGATCATGAGCGTGGTGTACGCCTGTATGTCAATGGCCAAATCCAAGACCGGGGCATTGATAGTGTTCCAGCGCAAAATGCCGCTTACAGACTATGAGAAGACAGGCGACGAAATCGACGCCGACATCAACGTTCGCCTGATAGAAAATATATTTTTCAAGAACTCTCCTCTCCACGACGGGGCCATGATCATCGCCAACCACCGAATCGCGTCAGTAGGCTGCATCCTGCCGGTGAGCCATGACATGGACATACCGAAGAACTTGGGTTTAAGGCACCGCGCCGCATTGGGAATGAGCCAGATGACTGACGCGGTATGCGTGGTGGTGAGCGAAGAGACCGGAGGCATTTCCGTGACACAATCGGGCTCCATCAAGGTAAAAGTAAGCGTGACCGATCTGGAGCATATTCTTTCCACAGCCATGAAATAAGAAACTGTTTAAATTTCTTTCGAAATTTTATTATAAGAGTTCTTTCAAGGCTTTTAAGAATCTTTTTGGCTGTTTTCGCCAAGTCTCGGCAGTCGAAACCGAAAGGTTTCTCCTTTCTCAACTTGCAAAAACATCTCAAAAATCTTCTCAAAATCCTTTGAAAATAAATTTAAACAGTATCTAAGAGAGCTTCAATTCCGGCTAAAAAGAAAAGGTTGCATCCGTAGACGCAACCTTTATGTGTGGTCAGTGCAAACAGGACCTTGAGCGGTATTATACCAATGCTACCACGAGGTCCTCATCGTTCATTGTGAGGGCAATTTTACCTTCGCGGCCAAGCCATCCAAGAGCTGCCATTAGCTCGTCTTTCTTCAGCTTGGTTACTTTCTTAAGGCCTTTCAGACCAAGTACGTGGGTATCACTTACCTCAAGGGCTTTGTAAACCTCACCGGCCCATGTGCCAATCGATTCTATGTTCATCTCTTTAAAATTTAGTGTGTTAATCACTTTTACGAGTGCAAAGTTCTTAAATTTTTAGTTATTATACAAATTTTTTACTAAAAATCAGCCGTTTTTACACTCTTTCAGCCAAATTTGGACACATTTTGCATCCGTTTTCTTATGAATTAACAAATTTATACCGTTAATTGTTAGAAAAACGAGTATATTTGCACTCATTAACGTCAACAGGACGAAAAATCCAGCGCATGGGAAAGAAAAACTTATTGTCGTTTGACACAAAATCCGAACGAATCGGCCTCGTGGTACGCAACACGGGGAGCGCATACACCGTAAGGACAGCCTCAGGGGAGGAAGTCGCCTGCCGTGTCAAAGGCAATTTCCGAATAAAAGGGATCAGGACAACCAATCCGGTCGCTGTAGGCGATCATGTCATCATAGCTCACGCAGCCGATGACGCGGACTACATCGTGGCCGTGGAACCGCGCCGAAACTATATTATCCGTCGCGCTTCAAACCTTTCCAAAGAATCGCACATTCTGGCAACGAATCTCGACACTGCCTATCTTGTGGCCTCCCTCCGAGATCCTTTGACTCCCACAACTTTCATCGACAGATTCCTGGCCACTGCCGAAGCTTACGACATTCCCGGAGCGATAATCCTCAATAAATCGGACATATGGGATGAGGACGACAGGGAACTCGCCCAAGGAATCAAGTATCTTTATGAATCCATAAAATATCCTGTCTACATAGTCTCGGCAAAGACGGGGGAAGGTCTCGGAACGCTCAAAGAGAACCTGAAAGAGAAAGTGTCGTTGTTCGCGGGCAATTCCGGAGTAGGCAAATCCTCCCTCATCAACGCCATTGTGCCAGGCGCCAATCTTAAAACCGGAAAGATTTCCGACCTTCATCACACCGGCATGCACACCACGACGTTCTCAGAGATGATTTCATTGCCTGAAGGTGGCGAAATAATCGACATCCCCGGAATAAGAGGGTTCGGGACAATCGACTTCGACGCAAAGGAAGTTTCTCATTATTTCCCTGAGATATTCGCCAACGGCAAGGAATGCCGCTACAGCGACTGCAAGCATATCAACGAACCGGGATGCGCGGTGATTCCCGCGGTGCTGGACCACCGCATTTCCGAATCAAGGTATGCCTCCTATCTTTCCATACTTGAGGAAATAAACGATCCCACGAAATACCGCAAGCCTTATTGAACGGGATCAGAACCGGAAAGCCGACCTTGGCCATCCATTACCAGTAACTACCTTGAGGCAGGTATGGTATCTTTTAAAAAATCACGGACGGGAACCGCGGAAGGAGTATTCTTCTCCTTACGCGATTTCCGTCCGTTGCTTTTGGATTTTTTTGCTTTTCTGTCAGCCTTGCCTTCATTCTTGCCGGAGCGTTTACGCTCCCTGTAGACAGTGTCTGTGACTGTCGCAGTTTTATAAATTACAGTTTTCTCAGGCAAAGGCTTTGCGTGAGGTACGCAATAACGCATCAGCAATCCGCAGGCGGTGATGAGCAGAGTCACCGCCGCGAGGATTATTACGCCGAAGCGCTCCTGCTTCCCCAACGACATGGTCTATCACTCACCCTGACGAGCGGCGCGCTTGCGGTCGTTCTCGTCCAACAGGATCTTGCGGAGACGGATATGATGCGGAGTCACCTCCACATACTCGTCCTCTTTGATATATTCAAGAGATTCCTCGAGCGAGAACACCACCGGGGGCACGATGCGGGCCTTGTCGTCGGCGCCGCTGGCACGCATATTGGTCAGTTTCTTGGACTTGGTGACATTCACCACTATATCGTTGTCTTTGGCGTTCTCACCAACGACCTGCCCTGCGTAAACTTCCTCCTGCGGGAAGATGAAGAATCGTCCGCGGTCCTGCAGTTTATCGATTGCATAGGCGTAAGCCGTCCCGCTCTCATGCGCGATGAGCGATCCGTTGGTGCGACGCTCTATATCACCCTTCCAGGGCTGGAATTCCAGAAACCGGTGCGCCATGATCGCTTCTCCGGCAGTCGCGGTAAGCACGTTGTTGCGAAGACCGATGATACCGCGGCTCGGAATTACAAACTCAATGTCCACACGGCCGTTGCGGGAGTCCATGGACAATATGTCGCCCTTGCGGCGCGTCACCATATCTATCACTTTGGAGGAATAATCCTCCGGGACATTGATGCTGAGTGCCTCCACCGGCTCGCACTTCTTGCCGTCGATTTCCTTGATGATCACCTGAGGCTGGCCCACCTGCAGCTCATAACCCTCGCGGCGCATGGTCTCGATCAGAATGGAGAGATGCAGCACTCCGCGGCCGAACACAGTCCACATGTCCTCGCGCTCTCCCTTCTCGACACGCAAAGCCAGGTCTTTGTCCAGTTCGCGTTCCAAACGTTCCTGAATATGGCGCGAAGTGACATACTTGCCGTCCTTGCCAAAGAAAGGTGAATCGTTGATGGTGAATGTCATCGACATGGTAGGCTCATCGATGGCGATGCGCGGCAGCGGTTCGGGATTGTCAGCCAATGTCACAGTGTCGCCGATCTCAAAACCGTCGAGTCCGACAATGGCGCAGATGTCGCCGCTGTCCACATGGTCCACTTTCTTGCGGCCCATGCCCTCGAATGTATGCAGTTCCTTGATCTTCTGTTTTGAAACGGTTCCGTCCTTGCGGCAGAGACCGATCTCCATGCCCTCGCGGAGTGTGCCGCGGTGCACGCGGCCCACAGCGATTCGGCCCACGTACTGACTGTAGTCCAGACTGGTGATCAGCATCTGAGGATCACCTTCTATCTGCTTCGGAGCCGGAATATATTTGATGATGGCGTCAAGAAGCGCCGTAATGTCGTTTGTCGGGGTCTTCCAGTCGGTTCCCATCCAGTTCTGCTTGGCCGATCCGTAAATAGTCGGGAAGTCCAGCTGGTCTTCATTGGCGTCAAGGCTGAACATCAGGTCGAACACCATCTCGTTCACCTCCGAAGGACGGCAGTTGGGTTTGTCGACCAGATGTCGCAGGAACTGAACGACAAGCTGCCCGACAGCTCTCGACCCGA
>USIY01000035.1 GCA_900554845.1 uncultured Bacteroidales bacterium
AGCATGGCCAGCAGCGCCCCCGATACCAATATCTTACTTAAGTTCATGTGTTTAATCTTTATACATGCTGTCCCACCAACGGGGATCGTCCTGCAACCATTTGGCAAACCATGCCATGATGGTATTGTGCCATACCAGTTTGCTGTCGTAGCCTGAGATGACATGATTCTCATCCTGGACGGTTATGAACTCCACCTCACGGCCCAACACACGCAGCGCGTTGAAAAGCTGGATGCTTTCCCCGATCGGCACGTTAGTGTCGACGGTACCGTGAAGCAGGAGCAACGGCGTATGGATCTTGTCGGCGTTGAAAAGCGAGCCCTGCTTGGTGTAAAGCTCAGGGTCAGTCCAAGGATAACTTTTGGCCGCGGCCACGGAGTTGTAGCTGTAGCCCCAGAAACCCTCGCCCCAATAACTGGTGACGTTAGAAATGCCGGCATGACTCATGGCGGCGGCGAAAATATCGGTCTTCGTCAGCAGATACTGCGTCATGAAGCCTCCGTAGGAAGCGCCGAGACAACCGATTTTCTTATCATTAACAAACTTATGTGCGGCGCAGAATTTTTTCACGCCTTCGATTATCTCGTCCGCGGTGCGTTTGCCCCAGGCGTTGACATGGCGCGCGGAGTATTCCTGGCCGTATCCGGTGGTCCCGCTCGGATTCAAAGTATACACCACATACCCTCGGCTTGCGAAAACCTGCGGAGAATAGAGATGATAGAAAGATGCGTTCGTAGGTGAGGTGCCACCGTAGTAATACACTATCAAAGGATATTTCTTCGAAGGATCGAATTGAGGGGGAAGACACATGTAGCCGTCCACCTCCGTTCCGTCCTGGGCCGTGAAGCTCCAGGATTCCATTTTCCCGAATTCGGTGTCGCCGAGCCACTTCTGCAAAGGATTGTCGACCAGGGAACTCTTGCCGCTCTTCAGATCCAACAAATACGCCATGCCGTCACCGGTGAAGCTTCCTCCCCAATAGGCAATGTATCTGGATTCATTTTCACCGATGCTGAAGCCCCGCACCGTCTGTACGGAATCTCCCTTGTCAAGCATTTTTATCTTACCGGTCGCTGGATTCAGCTGATAAAGATCCATGTAGAAGCCCCGCTCTCCCTTGAAATAGATCATGTTGTCGCCGGGGTTCCAGACAGGAGTCCCGTCGATTGAAGGATTGAAATCCCTGGTCATCGGCGTCACCTCACGTGTTGCCAGATCCATTATGAAGCCCTGGATATCGAAATTATTGGCCATAGGCTCGGGAGCGTAATTGGCGCCGACACCTTCGAAAGCGTCAGGACCGCCGAGCACGAACAGTTTTTTCGCATCCGGCGAATATACCGCGTCGTTGACATAACCGTCCACGTCTTTCAGTATTGTATCGGTGGCGAAGGTGGCCATATCCATCTGCACCAACGAAATCTTATAAAAGGGATAATGTGACGGTGTCTGACGCGACGATAAATAAAGCAATTTTTTACCGTCGCGAGTGATGTCGCATATCGATGTCGACGCTCCCCCGTAGGTCAACGGTATGGCTACGCCGTTCTTAAGATCATAGCGGCAAATATACATACGGTCGCGATCGCCGGGAATACGGTCGTCGGGCGATTTTACCCTGCGCATTATGCCCTCCTCCTTCGCTCCGCTAACCTCGTCATAATAGAAAAGATAGTTCTCGTCGGGACTTACCGTGACCTCTTGAGTGGGTATGGCCGTGGCTATCTTGCGCACTCGCATCTCCGGCACGCTGACAGTGAACATGTCATAATCCTTCGGTCCCTGGGCCGTGTAATACAGTGAGGTTCCTTCAGGCATCCAGTCAGCGTAAATATTTATTCCTTCGCTTATCAGGCGTCCGGTGGCGGTTTCAGTCAATACGGCACGATAGCGCGTGTCCTTGGCCGAGACAGTCTCCCTGTACTTCGTGAGCAGATATTTTCCGTCCGGACTTACGCTCATGGAGTACACACGCTCTCCCTGCATTGTGGCCAAGGGACTGACCACCCAGCCCATATCAGAAGAGGCGGAGACAGCCACATCCTTATATTCATTGTCGGGGACGAATTCCAGCTTTACGCTCGGGTCTCCTTTATCCTCGGGGGTGGTGAGGACGTTTACTATAATGGAGTTGTCCTGCATGGGAAGCAATTCCACGGAACCTGTTGCCTCGACAGGCACAGAATCGGCATTGTTTTTGGAAATCTTGGTCTCACCGTTCACCGACACCTCGGCACGTGATGAAGACGTTAGTTTCAGGGTCCCCTTGGCAAAACGCTCCGCGCGCAAACGGGTAGCCAGCGTACGCAAGCCTGGCGTGCGACGGGAATTAACCAGGACAAGATTCCCGGCCGTGTCGGGAGCCATCGTGGTCCAGCCCGCTGTCTCGGGCCATTGGGTCGCGAAATGACGGGATTTCAACAATTTCTCGACGCCGAAGGGATTCTCCTTCTGAGTGCTGTCCGGAAGCGCCGGAATATGAAGCGGAGCCTCCGGCGACACTCTATAATCATTTATGACATATGCCGAAGCGCACAACGCAACACCGAGCATGCCGATAAACGTCATTCCTGCAATTTTCATATCTGCTGATTTTCTATCCGTGAATACTTACTCGTACGGTTTCTCCAAAGCGGGAATAGAAACAAATTTGACGTTGTAAATCAAATTGGTGTACGGTTTCACCGATCCGTAGCTGGTGTTTCCATAACCTGTGTTGTAGGGGAGTATCATAGTCACCGAATCACCAACGTGCATGTTGGTAAGCGCAATCTGAAAACCTACACAGTTGTTGTTCACAACAGAAGTATACAGACTGTCGCCGTTGCTTTTGTAAGATGTCTGATAGAGCACGCTGTCGATGTCATATAGCTCATATTTCACACTTACCGTTGAAGTGGACAGGGGCTTCAGACTGTCTTGGGTGAGCGTCCGGTCATTATGCCACTTCATATAGACAGAATGATATGGCGCCCAATTCACAGAGACCTTCTCATACTCCCTCAAATCAATCTTATTAAGATATTCATCATTACGTGTCCTCCAGTCCTCGTAATCTTCCACATCGCTTTTGAGACAAGACTGCAATACGATGGCCGAGAACAGTATTGATAACAATATCAGGATTTTTTTCATTTTCGAGTCAGTGTTAGAACTTTACTTCCGGGGCGCGTTCCGCACCGGCTTCGGCTTTGAATTGGGGCTTTGCGTCGAAACCGAACCATCCGGCATATATCACGGTCGGGAATTTCTTTATGGATGTATTATAATCCATCACGGCCTCGGTATAGCGTTTGCGCGCCACTGCCACTCGGTTCTCAGTGCCCTCCAGCTGAGCCTGAAGGTTCATGAAATTCTCGTTGGCCTTCAGATCCGGATATGCTTCCGTAACAGCCAAAAGAGACTTCAATGCGCTGCTGAGCTCGCCCTGCGCCTCCTGGTATTTGGCCAAGGTCTCCTCGTTGAGGTTGGCCGGGTCGATCGTTATCGACGTGGCTTTGGCACGTGCCTCCGTCACTTTTGTGAGAGTCGCTTCCTCATGCGTGGCGTAACCTTTGACGGTATTCACCAGATTGGGGATCAGATCGGAACGACGCTGATACTGGTTCTCCACTTCTGCCCATGACTGATCCACGCTCTGCTGCTTCTCCACGAGGCTGTTATAATTGCAGCTTGTCAGGCCGGTCATCGCGACCAATGCCACAAGCATCATAACTAATTTCTTCATACTCGTAATTATATGGCGGAATTTCCGCCGAATGGTAAATTATTTATCCGCAAGACGACGGAGTAGACTGTTGAGACTGACTTCGTCAGCGAGGATCTTCTCCAGATCGTCCACATTCACGCGCTTCTGCTCCATGGAATCGCGGTAACGCAAAGTCACTGTTCCGTCCTCAAGAGTCTGATGATCGACAGTGACGCAGAAAGGCGTGCCTATGGCGTCCTGACGACGGTAACGTTTGCCGATGGAGTCCTTCTCATCGTACTGGCATGTGAAATCGAAACGCAGACGGTGCTGGATCTCACGTGCCTTTTCCGGAAGTCCGTCCTTCTTGACCAACGGCAGCACGGCGCACTTCACGGGAGCGATGGGTGCGGGGAAATGCATCACCACGCGGCTGTCGCCTCCTTCCAGAACCTGATTTTCGTAACAGGAGCACATCACACTCAGGAACATACGGTCCACACCGATCGACGTTTCAATAACATACGGGACGTAGCTCTCGTTCAACTCCGGATCGAAGTACTGTATTTTCTTGCCTGAGAATTTCTCATGCTGCGACAGGTCGAAGTTGGTACGGGAGTGAATGCCCTCCACTTCTTTGAAACCGAAAGGCATCTCGAACTCAATGTCGGTGGCGGCGTTTGCGTAATGCGCCAGCTTCTCATGGTCGTGGTAACGGTATTTCTCATCGCCCAGCCCGAGATTCTTATGCCATGCCAGACGCACCTTGCGCCAGTAGTCGAACCATTTCATCTCTTCGCCGGGACGTACAAAGAACTGCATTTCCATCTGCTCGAACTCACGCATGCGGAATATGAACTGGCGCGCCACAATCTCGTTGCGGAAAGCCTTTCCGATCTGAGCTATACCGAAAGGTATGCGCATACGTCCGGTTTTCTGGACGTTGAGATAGTTCACGAAGATACCCTGGGCTGTCTCGGGACGCAGATAAACCTCCATGGCGCCGTCGGCGGTGGATCCCATCTCGGTCTTGAACATCAGATTGAACTGACGGACATCCGTCCAGTTGCGCGTGCCGCTGATAGGATCTACAATCTCGTAGTCCAGTATTATCTGTTTCAGCTCGTTGAGATCGTTGGCGTTCATGGCTTCCGAGTAACGCTTGTGCAACTCGTCGCGTTTTGCCTGATGCTCAAGCACGCGGCCGTTAGTCTCGCGGAACTTCGCCTCGTCGAAAGCGTCGCCGAAACGTTTTGCGGCTTTCGCCACTTCCTTGTTGATCTTCTCATCAAACTTGGCGATCTCATCCTCTATCAGCACATCGGCGCGGTAACGCTTCTTGCTGTCGCGATTGTCGATCAACGGATCGTTGAAGGCATCGACGTGTCCTGAGGCTTTCCATATAGTGGGATGCATGAATATCGCCGAGTCAATGCCGACTATATTGTCATGAAGCATGGTCATCGCTTCCCACCAGTAACGCTTGATGTTGTTCTTCAGTTCCACGCCGTTCTGTCCGTAGTCGTAAACGGCCGACAGGCCGTCATAAATCTCCGACGACTGGAATACGAATCCGTACTCCTTGGCATGCGCTATTATCGACTTGAATACGTCCTCTTGTTTTGCCATTATGATGTTTCCTTTTGATTTCTTTTGATTTCAACAAGCAAAGTTACGAAATTATTGCCAATTATGAAAATAGTGCCGAACTTCTCCCTTTTACTTGCTCAGCATTCCGCCCTCCAAGCGGAAAACAAAAAGGAACCGACAGTTTCCTGTTGGTTCCCATTGTAACATAATTGCTAAATTCCGCAGAGGACGCTACGCATCCATCACCTGCCTGGTCTCCATAATTTCCAGACACAGATTCAACGACTTCAACAACTTCTCTATCGTTCTGATCGAAGGATTGGCATAATTACCTTCTATTGACTTGATCATCCGAACACTGACTCCCGATATGTCAGCAAGAGACTGTTGAGTAAGCCGCAACTCTTGTCTGCGTTTCCTGATTTCTTGTCCAATGTCCATAATTTTTCAGCAATGCCTAATTTTCTATTCTTTATAAATAAACATGCGGGTTATACTCCAAAATGATGCCGGGAAGTATCCCCTTAATCTGACCTTACTTTGCCACGCTCCCACCCCTACTCTAAGGTGTATGAAAGGTTAACAAATTTCATTACGCGAATTTAATTATTTTGGAATAATTTATCAAGAACTTTCATAAAAAACTCTGAAAATCTTTTCTATTTTAGCATTTTTTTACATTTAGCTGATTAGTCATGGCAGTTGATTGTCCTAATTTTGCATCGTCAATCAAAAACTAATAATTATGAAAACTGCCCCCAAAAATTCCGCAACAAACTGGATACGTCGCAACAGTGGGCTGCTTGCGATTTACTCGATCGGGTTCATCGTTGTGCTTCTGCAGTTACGCAGCATCATATAAGAATCCGCAATGTCACTGGGCCTTTTTGTTGAAACGCGCGGCCTTGGGCGAATAGGCCAAAGTGATTACAAAATCATCGCTTAGATAAGTGTAAAGAACAAAATCCACACATTTGCCATCGGGGAGCGTCACATAGGCGCTCCCGTAGTCTTTTTCCGAAAAATCACCGAATTCCTTTGTATCAAACACGGGTGTGGCAGGTCCGAATTTCGGCATTTTAGCAATATGGATCTGCTTACGGAAATCCAGACCTTCGGTCAGCGCCGCCTTGTACACCGCTTCTTTAACGGTCCACGCCTGGACGTTCAATTCCACGTCATCATCCGGTATCATCTTGAGCTCCTCCTCGGAAAGGAAGCGGTCGCGTAATTTCAGCACCTGCTGACGATCCTTTCTTTCAGCGTCGATTCCCAGGGCAGCACGGTCCGAATACTCCGACAGCTGGACCTCCGGAGTGTCGGGCAATGTGGCTATGGCCAGCAATCCCTTGCAATGGGTCACGGATATCCGGGCCGAGCTCCCGAACAGGAAAGGCGCTCCGTTGTGAAAATGTCCTATCTCACGATACTCTTCACGTCCATTCTCACCATATATCTGTCTGGCTCCTTCAAGCCATGCCGGCCCGCAGTAATCCTCCCCTTCGGTTATCTCTTCCACCTTAATGCAAGGCATGGTGGGATGCCGCCAATATACAAAATCCTCCATCACTCGTTCTTTTTATCCGGGCCCTCCTTATCCGGATTGGCGCCTTTGTCATTCTTCTCAAGTTTCTCCAGGGTCTCCGGTTTATCCACCACGACCTTCACCTCCACTATTCTATGCCGCTCCATCTTCAATACGTTGAAACGCATGTTGGCCCTGCGCAACAATTCGTTCGGCTGGGGAAAATCCCCTTTGATTTCCAACAGAAGGCCCGCAAGCGTCTCAGCGTCGCCTATATCGCCGAGAACCTCCTTGTCTATGCCGACAGCCTCACAAAAATCCTCTATAGGAATCTTGGCGTCCATTATAAATGAATTGGGGCCGATCTGACGGTACATGTCGCTCTGGCGGTCGTCGTACTCATCGTCTATATCGCCGACTATCTGCTCTATGACGTCCTCGAGCGTCACGATGCCTTGTGTGCATCCATACTCATCGATCACGATGGCGATATGTATCTTGCGTTTGCGGAAGTCTTCAAGCAAGTCGTCGATCATTCTGGACTCCGGCACGAAATAAGCATCACGTATAAGCGACTGCCAACGGGGACGGTCCTCACGATCAAGATAAGGGAGAAGGTCTTTGCTGTAAAGTATGCCGATAATGGTGTCGAGGTCAGTGTCGTACACCGGGATTCTTGAATAACCTGAATCCAGAATTATATGCATCACTTCGTCCCAGTCATCGTGCGACTCGATGGCCGTCACGTCCACCCGGCTTATCATTATTTCATGGGCGTCTTTCTCTCCGAAAGAAAGAATGCCTTCCAGCATCTCCTTTTCATCCCCTTCCTTTACATCTGAGATTTCCAACGCCTTTTCAAGTTCGTCTGTGGTTACACTCGCCTTCTTTTTGGTAATGATTTTATTCACGATGGTAGTGGATTTCACCATCATCCGGGACAATGGACTGAATATTTTATAAAATACTGTCACCATGCCGGCGGCCCATCTTACCCACCACAACGTTCTGCCGCGAGCAACGAGTTTTGGAAATATCTCGCCGAACAGAAGCAAGAGAAATGTCAGGAATACAGTCTGTACCAGAAAGTTGACCAACGTGCTGTGAAATTCAGTCACCTGATTTATTGCGAACGTAAGCACCACGACCATGGTGATGTTCACCAGATTGTTGGATATGAGGATTGTGGCCAACAGCTGCTCACTGTGGTTCAACAGATAACTCGCCTTCTTATCATTGGAGTCCTCCCCCTCCTCTATTTCATCCACATCATGGGGAGTAAGGCCAAAAAACGCTATCTCGCTGCCGGACACAAAAGCCGACAGCATGAGACAAATCACCGCAATTAAAACCATGAAACTCCAGGCCACCCAATCCGGCGGGGCCTGAAAGCTTATTGCTGAATCACATAATAAGCCGGCCATACAATCGGCCGGCAAAGGATCTGGGTCCAAAATATTATCTTATTGGTTTGAACTGCAAAATTAATCTTTATATCCCAATTCTGCAAATTTTACTTGAAACTACACATCGGGCCGAGGACACATTAGTCCTAATAAGCCCTATTGGCCCTATTTGACTGATTGGTCCAACCACTCCCTAACGCGACACCTCCACAATCCTGTCAGCCGGATTCTGTTCGAACACGTACCATAGCCAGCCGATAACATTCCTGTAACCCACCTGCTTAAGATAGCGTACGTAGTTCTCCACCTGGCGACGGTGCCTGCGCTCGCTGTCCTTGTTGCGCTTGCCGAACTTATAATCAACGATCTCCACACCGCCGTCTTCAAAAAACATAATCCTGTCGGGACGATTCATTTTCGCGCCTTTTCGCAGGACAGGACGCTCTGAAACCACCCTGCTCGCAATTCCGGAGAACCACCGTTCCACGTTTCCGTCGGATGCCGTCACACGTTCCTTGAGTTTAACGAGGAAATCCGACCCTTGAGGAACAAGGCCGGAAATCTCCATACGCTTTATCTCCCGCGCAAGATCGCCGAACGTCACAACATTCTCCATTACCGCGTGGCATACATTGCCTACCGATCTCGGATCTCTGCTATCGTCCTCTTCATCGGCTTCCTCATCGTCGGAATACGACGGCAACGACACTTCGCGCATCCTGATATTCCCGTGTACCATTACCGACTTGTAATCGTCAAGAATCTTCTTATCCGGCAAGCAATTCTCTTTGTTCTCCCCCTTCAAGACCTTATGATCCGGTTTTTCTCCGTAAGTTACGATTATACCGTCACCTTCATCTTTTTCCACCAATATTCCAGGCTCGAAATCCTCGGAAGCGCTCCGACCTTCTTTCCAATATCCTACAAAATCCATTATCAGTTCGCCCAAGGAACTGCTGCCGGCTTTCCGCGTTTTTGCGGGCGCGTTTGTAAAAATATAGAGCTCGTTTACGGCACGCGTGAACGTAACGTACAATAAATTAAGAGAATCCACAGTTTCCAGATCATAATTCTCATACAGTTTGTTTTCCAGGACCGTGCCCTCCAACGCCGACGTGACATTGACCGGGATATAGGGGGGTAATTTATCCGACATCTCATTGTCATTAAAGGCAAGGTCTTCACGATTCACCCATATCCATTCCTTTCCTGACACACAATCTCCGAACCGGGTTTTGGACGACACAGGGCTTGTGACGATAACTACCGGGAACTCCAGTCCTTTAGATTTATGGGAGGTCATTATCCGCACGGCGTCGGCATCCTCGGGCGAAGAGATCGCCTTGGCGCCTTTAGCTCGGTCCCACCACGACAAGAATGAGGGGAGATCCGCCGGATGACCCTCGCAATATTCAAGAACAATATCCTGAAAGGCCGCCAGATAGGGGGCGTCGGCCTGCCGTATCGGGTCCATAACGAAATTACTGACAATAGCCTCCACCAAAGCGGGGAGCGCCAAAGTCTGCATTTTGCCCAGCATATCCCGGATGCCTTCAAGGTCCGGATCTTCTTCCGTGAAACGAGCCATACACTCCGCCATCGACAACTCCGGATGCATCTGACGGTAAAGAATGAGATGGCTTTCCAGAACCCGAATATTTCCCGGACCTTTGTCCGGACGTTTCTCCGGACTGTTAAGCTCCGGCTGCATATCATGCGCTATGGCCTGAAGAACCGTCACCACCTGACTCACTGCGACGGAATTGCCTACAAGCAGAGATTGCTCGCTCACGAACTCTATCTGCTTCGCGGAACCTTTCTCGGCATTGTGACGCATCAAGCACCGGGCCATTTCATCACAATCCTTGTTCCCGCGTGCCAGAACGCATATGTCTTTCGGCCCGTAACCGCGTTCCAAAGCATCAACGATAAGATCGTAAGCTTTCTCCTCTACACTGCGCGAGCCGTCACAATCTTTGCCGCCCGAATTCAGAACCACCTCCACATATCCTCCGGCTTCTTTATGGACAGTCTGCTTTACATTGCCGTACAATCCCTTGAATTTGTCCGCGACAGCCATCTTGGCGTCATCCCCGCGAGCCACTACTTCTCCCATCATATTCACTATATAATGAAACAGATTGTTGTTCCATTCCACTATACGGCGATCGCTGCGCCAGTTGGTGTTCTCATCCGGAGTGTTGCCTTTGACATTAACCGAGGCATTCAAATCCCGAGGCACTCTGGTATTGATCAATTCATAATCGGCGTTCCGGAACCGATAGATACTCTGTTTTGCATCACCGATAATCAGATTGTCATTACCGCGTCCAAGACTCTCCTCCAACAGCGGCTTGAGATTTTTCCACTGAAGTTCCGATGTGTCCTGAAACTCGTCTATCAGCAAGTGATCCAGATAATTACCCATCCGCTCATAAACAAACGGAGTGTCGGAAGGTTCGATTATGGCGTTAAGGAGCATGGATGTCTCCGCCAGTTCAATCGATTCGTTCTCCTCAAGATATTCCTTACGTTTGCGGCTCACAGATTTAAGAAGTCCCAGAAAGGGAAAACTTACGCGCAGCACCTCCCATAATTTCGCATCGGGATCCGTAACTGTTCCGTACCATACATTATATGCGTTCTCGACCCGCTCGGTCTGATTCCTGATCGCATCCCACAATTCCGGAAGTTCCCTTGAGGCTGCCGATATGGTCTTTTTACTCCAGAATTGTTCATCGGGAAATTTCACGTCACAAGCCTTGTTCCATTTACAGGCGCTGATTATTTTCGTAGCCAGCATATAAGGTTTAGCCACATCCGTTCTCCCCTTCTGATAATCGGGATTCACTATCAGCCTCTGCAATTTCCCTGCTTCAGATGACAATGTTCTGAAAGCGTTGCGCTTTGGCGACTGATAGGTATTCTCAAACTTGCGGTACACTTCGATAAGGTCGACGTCCGATTCCAGATATTCATCCAACGGTCCGCGGATCCGGCGGTACTCCTCGCTGTCGATATTCGAGAATTTGCCCAGCAACGACGAATATGGAGTCTGAGCATGGGCGCCGGAAGATTCAGATTTTTGGAATACATTCCATTTCGAGCCGTCCTCATTATTCATGATCAAACGCAGCCATTGCCGGGTCTCATCGATGTCACGGTCATGACTCGGACTGTCCACTTCATCGAGAACAGTGTTAAGGCCCATCCTGCTCACATATCCGCTTTCAAGCTCCACCTGATAATTGTCCGTCAGATTCGACTCATATACAAACGTCCTGAGTACACTCTGAAAAAAAGAATCGATCGTCGAGACATTGAAGTCCGAATAATTGTTGAGCAAAGTTCTAAGCGCCACATCGGCGGCATGCGCGATTTTCTCCTGACTCGCCCCAAGCTCACTGATGAAATCGTCAAGATAGTCGGGCTTTTTCATTCCCTCCTCATACTTTGCCAATGCATCGAGCTTTTCAACAATACGCATCTGCATCTCATTGGTGGCCTTATTGGTGAAAGTTATGGCCAGTATACGCCCCAGCGCCTGCGGTATCTCGTCATCGCGGCGCAACCTGTAACGGTCGTCCTCCTCGTGTCGGACAGATATAAGGAACCGTATGAAATATTTGGTCAGAGCATAAGTTTTACCCGAGCCTGCCGACGCTCTTTGCAAGTCCAACATAAGTAGCCAATATGATATAAAGTCAATTAAGAAGGTAAAGGGTCAACCCTTTACCTTATAACCCATATTCTTAAGAAGATCGCGCACTTTGGCCACGAGATCGCCCTGCACGAGAATTTCTCCTCCCCGGGCTGATCCCCCCACACCGAGCGATTGCTTGATGCGGCGAGCCACGTCCTGCAACTCGGAATCCGAACATTCGAATCCCTCTACTATTGTGGCAACCTTGCCTCCTCTTCCTTTCTTCTCTTTCAGTACATGCAGAGGGCTTCGCTGCATGACTTTAGAATCAGTTTCCTTATCATCAGGCGCCGTATCCTCGCCCTCCGGCAGGTCGCCGCTTTCCAACAGCGATCCCAATGCATCCTTCCAATCCATAAATTAATAAGAAGCCAATTTTTTCTGCAGCTCTTGCAACGAGAAAGCGCTGTCGGACAGATCGCCCGACGCATTATAAATATAGAATGCCGGAAGTTTCTGAACGTTATAGTCACGCATTGCGGTTGAGCTTGTCCCGGCGGGATCCAGAACAGTAGTCCACGGCAGATTGCGCGCAGCCTCACGCCAAGCGTATTGGTCGGCGTCAAAACTTACATGATAGAATTTCACATTCCCGCCACGCTGATTGTAAATACGCGCCAGCTGGATGTTGAAGGCGGGGGATTCCTTCTCGTTCATCATTCCGAAAACAACCACTACCGGATGTCCCTTTCCAACAAGATCAGAGAGTTTCACATTCTTTTGCTGTTCGTTCTGAAGATCGATATCGATCACACTTATTTCCGTGGCTTCCACAACATTGCGTTTACCTTGCTGGGTATTGCGCTTGCGGATGGCCTCAACAGCGGCCTGACGCACCATCTTGCCATGCGGATCCTCGGGTTTGAACTGTTCGAACTGTGTGGCGACGGCGGCGTAATATTTCGTGTCGGCCGGATCCAGAGGGTCGAACAGTGGTTTGTCGTCAACAAGCTTTGTCAGAATATAGTATCCGATGATAGATCCCTGACTGTCCTTGATATAATTGGTGTAGACATCGCGTTTGAACTGATCGGCGTTCTTTACGCCAGCTCCGGCATACTTATGGAGGTCCTTTTCGAACTTGGCCATACGTTCGGCCTGCGCAGTTCCGGTAACGGTGAAATCATATCCGAATTTATCCGCGCTGCTTTCCACATGAAGAGTCTCCACCGAATCCACGGGCAGATATATGGAGTTGTCGTTCAGAGTAAGACGGTATATTTCAGGACTGGCCGGAGCCACGGACTGAATTTTGAAATCTCCGTTTTTTCCTATTTTCACAGAGTCCATCACTATCCAGCGGCCATTGAAATCGGCCTTGGCAAGTGTCATTGTTTTTCCCTCGGCTCCGTATACATCCCCTTCTATCTTGAACTTGGGTTCACGGTCGCATCCTGATGCCAATACCGTCAAAACCCCTAAAGCAATCAGTATTTTCGCTGTATTCATTTTCTCTTATTCAATTTTCCACAAAATTAACACAAATCCGTATAATTTGCAAGGTTTGCTATTGTCAGTATTTTTTGTTAATTTTGCAAAGTTTTGCATATTTCAAAGACCATAGGCTTGAAATTTGCACTCTGATACCAACAAAATCTTAGAAATAAGACCATAAGCAAACCAAGAATAGCGAAACAATAAAGATTTATGAATCCAATCAAAAAAAGCATCACACTTCCGGACGGTCGTGAGATAACGATTGAGACCGGCAAGCTGGCCAAACAGGCTGACGGTGCTGTAGAGTTGCGTATGGGCAACACGATGTTGCTCGCAACCGTATGTTCGGCCAAAGAGGCCGGCGAGGGCGTTGATTTCATGCCCCTTACTGTAGAGTATAAAGAAAAATATGCCTCCATCGGACGTTATCCCGGTGGCTTCCTGAAAAGAGAGGGTCGCAGCAACGATTACGAGATTCTGACTTCCAGACTTGTGGACCGCGTGCTTCGTCCCCTTTTCCCCGACAATTATCATGCCGAGACTTTCGTGAACGTGATATTGTTCTCGGCGGACGAGAACGACGCTCCCGACGCTCTTGCCGGTCTGGCGGCCTCCGCGGCCCTGGCGTGCAGCGACATCCCTTTCAACGGTCCTATC
>USIY01000036.1 GCA_900554845.1 uncultured Bacteroidales bacterium
TATTATGATGTAGTGGAGCGGACGTTGTACAACGGTCTTATTTCCGGTGTCGCACTTGACGGAGGTGCGTTCTTCTATCCTAATCCTCTGGAGTCGATGGGCCAGCATCAGCGCCAGCCTTGGTTCGGATGCGCATGTTGTCCGTCGAACATCGCGAGGTTTATTCCGTCGCTCCCCGGTTATGTATACGCCGTGAAGAACGACGATATTTATGTAAATCTTTATATGGCCAATACCGGAACACTGGATGTAAACGGAAAGAAAGTGGTTCTGAGTCAGGAAGGCAATTATCCTTGGAACGGAGATATAACAATCAAGATAGACCGCAATAACGCCGGTGAATTCGGACTGAAATTACGTATTCCCGGTTGGGTGAAGAATCAACCGGTTCCGAGTGACCTTTATTATTATAACGACAACAAGCGCCTGGGGTATACTGTGAAAGTCAACGGAGTCGCAGCCAACGGCACTCTGACACCTGACGGATATTATACGATCGACCGCAAATGGAAGAAAGGCGACAAGGTTGAAGTTCATTTTGACATGGAACCGAGAACTGTTATGGCAAACAATAAGGTCGAGGCAGACCGTGGGCGCATTGCCGTGGAGCGCGGACCAATCGTCTATTGCGCTGAATTCCCCGACAATGATTTTGAAGTGCTCAGCGCCTTCATGAATCAGAATCCTAAATTCACAGAAAAATACAGCTCCGACAAATTGTACGGAATTGTAGAACTTAGCACGGACGCACAGGTACTGAGTTACGATGACAAGGGAAGGCTGACCGCCAAGGATGTCAAACTGAACATGATACCTTACTATGCCTGGAACCATCGCGGCCGTGGACAGATGGCTGTATGGCTGCCGCAGCAGCTTAACGCCGCCCGTCCCGTGATGCCTCCCACAAAGGCATCCAAGAGCAAGGTTTCCGTATCCGGCGAACCCTCCTCTGTATCCTCGCTTACCGACGGCCTGGTGCCGAAAGATGAGAACGATCGTTCCATGCCTTATTATCATTGGTGGCCCAAGCAGGGTACAACGGAATGGGTTGTCTATGAATTCCCCGAGACTCAGTCTGTTGGTAGTTCAACTGTTTATTGGTATGATGACGGTCCTTGGGGCGGATGTCGCGTTCCGAAGAGCTGGAAAATATATTATAAGGACCAGACCGGCAAATGGCAGCCCGTAACTGGAGTCGCTAAATATCCCACAGTAAAAGGAAGTGCAAACCGTGTGGAGTTCGACATTGTGAAAACCGACGGTCTCAAACTGGAAGTGGTTCTTCCCGATGATAATTCAACAGGAATTTTCGAGTGGGAGGTCGACTAAACAGAAAATAAGAATATTAATATTATATGAAAGCGCCGAGGCTTCAAGCTCCGGCGCTTTTATTGGTTCATATGATGTTTTGTTTTTGAAATTTATGTTCGATCTTTTTGCATCTCATACTCATGGACAAGAACACGCTTCACTTCTTTGAAAAGCTTTGAGGCGAAGACAAAATCGTTCAGTGCTTTATTGTCGGAGCGGAAAATATTGCTGTCGTTTCCTGTCCATTCATTACGTCCTTGATTTATGAACACGATGTTCTCGCCGATACCAAGAACAGAGTTCATATCGTGGGTATTGATTATTGTGGTCATCCCATATTCATGAGTGATGTCGCTGAGCAGATCATCGATAAGGAGGGAAGTCTTGGGATCAAGGCCGGAGTTGGGTTCGTCGCAAAATAGATATTTGGGATTCAAGGCGATCGCTCTTGCGATGGCTACGCGTTTCTGCATGCCGCCGGAGATTTCGCTTGGATACTTGTCGTCGGCATTGGAAAGGCCTACGCGTTTTATACAGAAATAAGCACGCTCCAGTTGTTCCTGATGGGTCAGAGGGCTGAACATCTTGAGCGGGAACATGACGTTGCCAAGAACTGTCTCATTGTCGAACAGAGCCGATCCCTGGAACAACACGCCGATTTCAGTGCGCAACTGCCGTTTCTGATTCGTGTCGAGCGATCGGAACCTGCGGCCGTCGTACAGAATCTCGCCTTCTTCAGGAGTCAATAGTCCGATAAGGCATTTCATGAACACAGTTTTGCCCGATCCGGACTGTCCTATGATAAGATTGGTCTTGCCATCTTCGAACTTAGCCGATATATTGAACAGAATCTGCTGTCCGTCAAACCATTTGGATACGTTACGAGCCTCAATCATTGCAACAACAGTTTTGTTAATATAACATCCGCCAGGAGAATAATAATCGAACTTGAGACCACAGCTTTAGTACTGGCTTGGCCCACTTCAAGAGCCCCTCCTTTGACATAGAAACCGTAATAGGCGGAAATCGAAGTGATTAAGAAAGCGAACACAAGACACTTGATCAAGGAATACCATATGTACCATTCATTGAAAAATGACTGAATTCCGAACACATACGTGTCCATTGTCAGCATATTGGTGAATTCCGCGATGATGCCGCCGCCGATAAGTCCGAAAAACATCGACAGTACACCCAAAACCGGAATGAACAGCACGAAGCCGATAATTTTGGGCAACACTATGAAGTTGGCAGAATTAATACCCATGATCTCCATGGCGTCGATCTGCTCTGTGACACGCATTGTGCCGATTTCTGACGATATATTGCTGCCGACTTTTCCCGCCAATATCAAGCACATCATAGTGGAGGAGAACTCAAGGATAAGGATTTCGCGCGTGGCCAGACCTGTAGCGTATTTGGGAATCAATGGCGACACTATATTAATAGTCATCTGTATACAAATAACCGCCCCTATAAATAAGGATATGATGATTACAAGGGGTATGGAGTTGACTCCAAGTTTATATATTTCTTTTACCAGACTTTTAAAGAATTCTCTCCATTTGTCCGGTATTCGGAACACCTGTGTCAGAAACAGACAGTATTCTCCTAATGTTTTTATGTATGATGAAAACATGCTTTTGTTCTCTTAATTTGATGCAAAGTTAGTAAAAAATTTGTTGTCTAAAGTAGTTTTTTGTAATTTTGTGCTTGAGTTACGGAGTCTGCGCATTGCGGAGTCCGATAAAATATACGAGTATGTTGGTAATCGGTATAGCCGGCGGCACAGGCTCCGGCAAGACCACTGTGGTCAGGAAAATAATAGAGGCGCTTCCTCCGGGCGAGGTAAGTGTGATACCGCAGGATTGTTACTACAAGGACAATGCGCACATACCTTTGGAAGATCGTCTTGTCATGAACTATGACGAACCCGCTTCCATAGAATGGACTCTTCTGACCAAGCATCTGCGGGAGCTAAAGGAGGGTAAGACCATGAAAATGCCCACTTATGATTTCATTACTTGTTCGCGGCTGAAGGAAACAATAACTTTGAAGCCTACGGAAGTAGTGGTGGTGGAAGGCATTTTGGTTCTGACGGACAGGAACCTGCGTGACTTGATGGATGTCAAGGTGTTTGTGGACGCCGAGGCGGACGAGCGTCTGATCCGTGTGATTCATCGCGATTGTATAGAACGTAATCGTACGCCGCAAATGGTGATCGACCGTTATCTTGAGACTCTAAAGCCTATGCATGAACTATACATAGAGCCCTCAAAACGTTATGCGGATCTTATCGTGCCACAGGGTGGAAACAACAATGTGGCCATTAAGCTGCTGACCGATTACATTAGATCGTTGTTGAAATGAAGCTGTTCGGATTCGGACATAAACAATTGAACAAGGACGCCGAAGAGCGCCCCGAGAAGCTTACGCCCGAAGAGGAACAGGACTTGAACGGTATTGTTCCCGATCAAGAAGCAAAAGAGGTTACGACAGAAGAAGAAATAGTCTCTCTGGATGGATCAATTGTATTGGAATCCTCATCCGTTACTCCGGAACCGGGAATATTGCGTACAAAGGACCTGGTCAAGAAGTATGGTAAACGCACGGTGGCCAGTCACGTAAGCATATATGTGAAGCAGGGGGAAATTGTGGGATTGTTGGGTCCGAACGGAGCGGGGAAGACCACTACGTTCTATATGACTGTAGGATTGATCAGTCCTAATGAAGGCAGGGTCTATCTCGAAGGGGAGGACATCACGGGATTCCCGGTTTATAAACGCGCTCAGTTGGGAATAGGTTATCTGCCACAGGAGGCTTCGGTGTTCCGCACCTTAAGTGTAGAGAACAATATACGAGCCATTCTTGAGATGACCAACACCAGCAAAGAGTATCAGAAAGAAAAGCTGGAGCAACTTATATCTGAGTTTAAACTTGAGAAAGTCCGACATAACAGAGGAAGCAATCTTTCAGGAGGAGAACGGCGCAGGACAGAGATAGCGAGATGTCTGGCCATCAATCCGAAGTTTATAATGCTTGACGAACCGTTTGCAGCGGTTGACCCCATCGCGGTCGAGGATATACAGTCGGTTGTGTATCACCTTAAGGAGCGCAACATCGGAGTCTTGATCACGGACCATAAAGCCGATTCAATTCTCGGTATTACCGACAGGGCCTATATGCTTTTCGAAGGTAAAGTGCTGTTTCAGGGAACCAGTGAGGAACTTGTTGCAAATCCGATTGTGAGGGAGAAGTACCTCGGACGGGACTTCGTGTTTATCAAGAAAAAATTTGAAGATTTACAATAGTGAGTATCATAAAGAAAATATTATCCTTAGTTGCCGGAGTCATGGTACTGTCGTGCGGAAGTATATACGCAGGACAAGACCCATTGCCTTCACAAGGGAAGTCGCATAAGAGTAATGAATTTACAGTCGTGATCGACGCCGGTCATGGAGGTCATGACATTGGAGCCACTGATAACGGTATCCGTGAAAAAGATGTGAATCTTGGAGTGGCAACGAAACTTGCCGGATTGTTGGCCAAGAATCGAAAAGATGTGAAGGTTGTGATGACTCGTGACAAGGATGAGTTCATATCATTACAGGAACGGGCCAACATAGCAAATCGGAATCGTGCGGATCTCTTTATCTCCATACATACTAATTCAGTGGACAAGAGCAATCCTAACAGAAAGAAAGTGGAGGGAGCTTCTGTCTATGCATTGGGTCTGCATAAGGACGCGGATAATCTAAAAGTTGCCCGGCGTGAGAATGCCGTGATAGAACTTGAGAGTAACTACGAACAGAAATATTCCGGATTCGACCCCAAGAAAGATGAATCGTACATCATCTTCGAAATGGCGCAGAAACGCAATTTGGGACATAGTCTTAAATTTGCCGGTGAGGCGCAAAAGCAGCTTGTCAGTGTGGCGCAACGCGCTGACCGGGGTGTGAAGCAAGCAGGATTTTGGGTGTTATGGGCTACCTCTATGCCTTCGGTTCTCGTTGAACTGGATTTTATATGCAATCCTTCAAGCGCTAAGTTCATCGGCAGCGACGAGGGCCAGAAAAAAATGGCGAAAGCGTTGTTCAACGCCATAGAATCTTATGAGGCTTCCGTGAATCACACTGTGAAAGACACCGAGGTTAAAAAAGACGTTAAGAAAGACAACGGGAAAAAATCAAAGAAAAGCAAGAAAAAAAAGGATAAAAAAAAGAAGAAATCAGGTAAGGCAGACGATAATATAGAAGCAGTCGTAGATACTCCTGTGGTCGAAGTATCCGAAGATGATGCCGTTCCGGTTCTCGTTTCTTCGTCCAACGACTCCAGATCTATAAAATCTTCTCAGGAAAAATCCACAACTAACAGTCGCAGTTATAATTTTGCTGAAGCCAGAAGAAACACTTTGCCGGTTGGCCAGAGAAAACGTCGTTCCGCAAGTTCGAAGAAGGTAAGTGATAGCCGTGACGTCAACGGTAAAGAGATAGTGCTTCGTTCCGAAGATGCATTTCTTGCTAAAGTCGAAATCAAAAAGATCGAGAAAGCAGAACCGGTTATAGCAAGTAGTGAACCGGAGCAGCCGGTGACCAACAATAAAAAAAAGAAGAACAAGAAACAGATAGAAGACAAGAAGTCGGCAGATAAAGCTGATTCCAAAAACGGTGTTAAGCATATATTTGTGTCGTCCACTGGTAAAGTTTCGGCTGCCGCTCCCGACAAAGAAAAAAGCAAACGACACACTTCTTTGGCAGGGAAACGCAAACATAGTAAAAACTAATCTGTAAAAATAACAATCAGTTATAAATCAGTCATTAACGAGGTAAATAACATGAAGAAATATAATAAGGAATTCATGATCGGGCTGAGTGTCATAATCGCGGGCTTGATCTTGTTTTTCGGAATAGATTATCTTAAGGGTATCAATTTGCTTAATCCTTCGCATTTTTATGTTGTAAAAGCAAAGAATGTCTCGGGGCTGGAACAGTCTGCTCCCGTTACGATCAATGGCTATAAAGTGGGACAAGTACGTGAAATATCATATGATTATGATAATCCTGGCAATATAAAGATATTGCTTGCCGTGAATGACAAGCTGAAGCTTCCCGAGGGTTCATATGCCAAAATGGCGTCGACGCTTTTGAGCGGCGCGTACATTGATTTAGTGATGGGTGAAGGTAGCGCTAAACTTGAAAATGGAAGCGAGATTCCTCTCGAATCAAGCAAGGACATAATGGATGCGCTGACCCAGGACATGCTGCCCAAGGTAAACAATATGATACCTCATATAGATTCGCTGATTTCCAATCTTAATTCTTTGGTTGCTGATCCCGCTTTAATCGCTTCCATACGTCGTCTCGATGGAATAACGGCTAATGTTGAAGGCCTGACGGCCGGACTCCAGACCACTGTCAGAAAGGATGTCCCTCCCATTATGCGTAATGCAAGGAATTTTACATTCAAAATAGATTCGTTGAGCACCAACCTCATTGCATTGTCGAATACATTGAACCAGTTGCCGTTGGTGTCCACGATGGATAATGTAAATCAGCTTACAGATCAGTTGTCCATATTCTCAAGACAGCTTAATGACAAGAATTCAACATTGGGAATGTTGACAAATGATCCGGAATTGTATAACCGTTTGAACAGGGTTGCCGCAGATGTGGATTCTTTGATAGTGGACATCAAGAGGAATCCGAAACGTTACATTTCTATTAAGGTATTCTAAATGAAAGTCCTCAAGTTCGGGGGTACATCGGTGGGCACTGTGGAGAGCCTGCGCAATGTCAAAAAAATAGTCGAATCCATAGAAGATCCGGCCATAGTGGTCGTATCCGCTCTTGGTGGTCTTACTGACCGGTTGATTGCCGTTGCTAAAAACGCCTCAGCAGGTGACGCCGATTTCAGCAAGGAACTTGAAGGTTTCGCCAAACGGCATCATGACATAATCAATGAGCTTGTCCCCGCGGAATTGCAGATTCAGGTAACGACAATTGTCGACGGACTTTTGAAAGAACTCGGTAATCTATATCTTGGTGTGTCTTTGATCGGGGAACTTCCTGAACGCACTTTGGACCGCATCGTAAGTTTTGGAGAAAGAATGTCGTCTGTGATTGTCTCCGCGATAATCGACGATGTGGACCATAAGGATTCTCTGGATTTCATCAAGACTGAACGGTGGATGGACCGTAATATAGCCGACAGACAGCTTACTGAGAAACTGATTAAAGAATGTTTCCCGATGCCATTGGAACGGAAATGTGTAGTGGGAGGGTTTATTTCCCGCGACCGTGACACCGACGCCATCACGAACCTTGGGAGGGGAGGCTCAGATTATACAGCCGCGCTGATAGCAGCCGCTTTGGACGCCGATCTTCTTGAAATATGGACAGATGTCGATGGCTTTATGACGTCTGATCCAAGAATTATAAAAGATGCGCAGGTAATTCCTGACATGACTTTTGTAGAAAGTATGGAATTATGTTCGTTTGGGGCAAAAGTTATATATCCTCCAACGATTTATCCTGTATTTCACAAAAATATTCCTATAAAAATATTAAACACGCACAATCCCTCTGCACCGGGTACATTGATAACCGATAACGCCAAGAACCTGCCGAATCATGTGCGTGGCGTATCTTCAGTACGAGGAGTGTCGATGTTGACCATCACCGGTAAACTTTCATCCAATATGCCTGAAATTAACTCGCGGACATACAATGCCATGGCAAGGGGGGGCATCCCTGTATTGTTGGTGACACAAGGAGCGGATTCCGGTGACTTTTCGATATCTGTTATGTCAAGATATGCGCAAAAGGCTATGGAAATATTGGAGAATGAGTTTGCTCCTGAATTGGGAAGCTGCGATGTGGAATCCATTATGCGTTGCGATGAAATGTCTGTGATCGCTGTGGTAAAGGAAGGAATCAAAGCCATTGAAGGCCTTGGTGCAAGATTGTGCCACACTCTGCATCGCAACGGTCTGCAGGTCCATGGAATTTCTGACGGGATTTCTGAATCTACGATCGCAATCATAGTGTCGGAACAAGATGCAGAAAATGCATTGAAATATGTGCATGGCGCTGTGATACCGTCAAAATCTTAAGTTTAATACATTGATACTGACATCATGGAAATCAAGAATCCTAAATTTCAGATAAGTTCTCCCGATGTTGCCAAATGTCCGGATACGAAGGCTCCCGAATATGCTTTTATCGGAAGATCGAATGTCGGAAAATCCTCGTTGATCAATATGCTGACCCGAAGCAAAGGTTTGGCCAAGACATCGCAGACTCCAGGCAAGACATTGTTGATAAATCATTTTAACATAAATAACGGCGAGTGGTATCTTGTCGACCTTCCAGGATATGGCTACGCCAAACGAGGAAAGGAACAACGTGAAAAATTGGAAAAGCTGATACAGGGCTACATTCTTGACCGTTGTCAGCTTACCGAATTGTTCGTTCTTATTGATGTTCGTCATGATCCACAGAAAATAGATATGGAATTCATGGACTGGCTCGGGGAACATGAAGTGCCGTTTGCGATAGTGTTCACCAAGGCCGACAAATTGAGCAACGCAGCTGTGGAAAGGAATGTCCAGTCCTATCTGAACGAGCTTAAATTACATTGGGAAGAATTGCCTCCGTATTTCATTACATCATCGGAGAAGCCTCGTGGACGTGATGAAATTCTTGACTTTATTGATAAAATCAATCATGAAATAACCAAGTCAGGCAATGGACTTTGAAAACATCATAAAGAGTGATTCGAAACGGGCGCAGTTGGTCCGCTTTGTCATGGTAGGCGGCTTCTGTACAATACTTCAATATGGTGTGTACGTTATCTTTGTCAATGCTGTCCGCGTGCCTGCCGTAGTGTCGACCATCATCAGTTACGCCATAAGTTTTGTGGTGAACTTTTTCCTGTCCAGTCTATTTACATTCCACAGTAAAGCGAACGCCAAGAAAGGTCTGGCTTTCACATTGAGTCATCTGATCAATATGGGTTTGCAGACAGGTTTTGTGGCTATATTCAAAGGAATTGTTGGCCCTACATTGGCATTGTTGCCAGCTTTGGCGATATGTATTCCGGCTAACTATTTCATGGTGCGTTTTTCATTCACGTCAAAGTTGTTCTCCAATAAGAAAAAAGAAAGTAAATCTATAAGTCAGGAAGACTTCAATGAGTATGTCTATCCTGTAAATTCCTTAATAAAATCTGAAAACATGGAGAAAGTGGCATTTTGCAGCGATCATGCTGGTTATGAGTTGAAAAAGCATATTATGCAGTATATGAAAGCAAAGGGTTATGAACCTATTGATTTCGGAACTTTTAGCGAGGAATCCTGTGATTACGCGGATTATGCGCATCCTGCAGCGATAGCCGTGGAAAAGGGGGAGTGCGCTTTCGGAATAGCTATGTGCGGTAGTGGTAACGGTATCAGCATGACTCTGAACAAACATCAGGGAATCCGTGACGGACTCTGCTGGATTCCTGAAATCGCCGAATTGGCGCGTCGTCATAATGCCGCAAATTTCATAACCCTCCCGGCGCGTTTTGTTTCTCAGAAACTCGCTGAGGAAATAGTGGAGGCTTACTTAAACGCTGAATTCGAAGGTGGTCGCCATCTGCTCCGCATCGAGAAAATTCCAGTGGAAGTAATGTGATTCCGTCCCCTCGAAAGCATAGTATTTCGTAAATGGGAGATTTTAAGATTGAATTGAAAGGACTTCGATTCATTGCCCGAATCGGTGTCGGAGAACAAGAACGTTTAGTCGGGAATGAGTTCATAGTTGATGTGTCGTACTCATTCCCGGCGAATCATTTTGTTAAGGAAAAATTGGAGTCCACGATATCCTATGCGGACATATATGATATCGCATCCAATAAAATGAAAGAGAAATGGCTTTTGCTGGAGTCTGTTGCGAAGGCGATTTCAGATGATATTCATTTGAAGTTCCCTATAATAAACTCTCTCAGTGTGTCTGTGACTAAGACTTCAGTTCCTGTTGACGGAATGGACGGCACGGCTACAGTCACTTTGGAATCTTAGAAACTGTTTAAATTTATTTTCAAAGGATTTTGAGAAGATTTTTGAGATGTTTTTGCAAGTTGAGAAAGGAGAAACCTTTCGGTTTCGACTGCCGAGACTTGGCAAAAACAGCCAAAAAGATTCTTAAAAGCCTTGAAAGAACTCTTATATAAAATTTTCGAAAGAAATTTAAACAGTTTCTTAAACAGTTGCCTGATATACCTAATATTTACCGTTAATATTTGAGTTTACATTAGGTCAAATCATGATTTTGTTGTAATTTTGTGGCTCATTTGAGAAACAATGTTTAAACACTATTCCGGGTTATGGCTTCTATTGGCCACCGCGCTTGTTATTTTCCTGTTGATAACATTCACGGACGATATCGTTATCGGTAACTATTCAGTAAAGAAGGCTCCGTTCGCAGAATCTCTTTTAAAAGAACCAGTCGAAAGTATACAGGCAGATTCAGTGTCAGCAGACTCAATCGCCGATACGAGCATGAAAGTCGAGACTGATTCATTGCCGCAATCTTTGTTCATATTTGGAGATTCTATGACTTATAATCTTGCTTTGCGTCTCGCTCAATATGCAAAACAAAACGGACATACCATTCATTCTGTCAACTGGGATTCAAGTAATACCAAGATTTGGGCGGATTATGATACATTAGCTAACCAAATCGCACGATATAAGCCAACTCAGATATTTATTTCACTGGGTAGCAATGAAATTTTCTTCAAAAATCCTGAGACGCGTCTCCCATATGTCAAAAAAATTCTTGAGATAATCGATACTATTCCTTATGTTTGGATAGGACCTCCAAATTGGAAGGAAGACACTGGTATAAATGATATGCTTGAAAAAGCATGCAAACGCGGTTCGTTTTTCCGTTCTGAAGGAATGGAATTTGAGCGTAAAAAGGACCATATACATCCTACACGACAAGCTTCGGCACTATGGGTGGATTCTATAATGAGGTGGCTGCCGAAATCATCTCATCCTTTTTTGGCTGAAACACCTTCGGATTCGATAGGAAAGGTTAATCCTCATATCGTATTTCTTAAAGCATTAAACAAATGACCGGCACCTTTATATGCGATGTGATGTGGGATAGTCTGGTAAACAATCAGAACACCGCGATAGAAAATTTTGGAAATATGTTCCTATATGACAGTTCCGCGCCGATGTTGTTCAGCAGCGGTCTGTTTTGGGTGTTGTTCCTGTTGTTTTTGCCGATTTATGCCATATTGAAGCGAAGTCGGATCCAGATGACGATATTCGTCATTTTGTTTTCGCTCTACTTTTACTATAAGTCTTCCGGATTGTTTTTTTTGATGCTTACCGGTACATCTCTTGTGGATTGGACTGTTTCACGCTTGATGGCTAAGGTAACCTCCAGGAACGGACGCAAGGCTTTGATGTGGTTCTCTATAATTTTGTCACTGTCCATTTTGGGTTATTTCAAGTATGCCAATTTCTTTTTATGGAACTGGAATGAGATGGTGCAGGGCAATTTCCAACCGTTGGATATAATTCTTCCTGTAGGAATTTCTTTCTATACATTCCAGTCAATAAGTTACGTGGTTGATGTATATAAAGAAAAAATAAAACCTACAGATTCATGGCTGGATTATTTGTTCTTTCTTAGTTTTTTCCCTGCGTTGGTTGCCGGACCTATTGTGCGCGCGGATTATTTTTTACCGCAGCTTAAAGATAACAGACAGGCCACATCCGATGAGGTCTGGGCTGGATTATGGCTTGTAATCTGTGGAATAGTAAAAAAGGCATTGATCGCGGATTATATGTCTCAGTATAATGATTTGGTGTTCAATGATCCTGAAATGTACACCGGAGTGTCCACTCTAATGGGAGTGTTGGGTTATACTATGCAGATATATTGCGATTTTTCCGGATATTCCGATATGGCTATCGGCCTTGCATTGATAATGGGATTTAAACTTGGAATTAACTTTGATTCTCCTTATCAAAGCCGGAACCTGACTGAATTTTGGCGCCGTTGGCATATTTCTCTTTCTTCATGGCTGCGGGATTACGTATATATTCCTTTAGGAGGAAATCGAAAAGGCACTGTTAGGACCTATATGAATAACTTTTTGACAATGTTGATCGGCGGTTTATGGCATGGGGCTGCCTGGAAATTCGTATTTTGGGGCGCGATGCATGGTGCCGGACTCGCCGTCCATAAGATGTGTAAACCGATATTGACTAAGATTCCCGACAATTGGTTTACGATATTCATAAGCTGGCTTATGACTTTCGTATATGTTTCATTGCTATGGGTATTTTTCAGAGCAGCTGATTTCTCGGATTCTATATTGATAATACAAAACATATTCGTAGATTTTCATTGGAATCAGTTCCCTCAGTTCTTCCAGGCGCGAATGGTGTGGTGCTTGATGATGTTGGCTTTGATTATATTTCATTTCATTCCTCAGGGTTGGGCTGATAAAATGCAGTTTTATTTCATCAGAATGCCATGGCTTCTCAAACTGGTGGTATTTATCATAGTTATCCAGTTTGTAATAGAATTCATGTCGTCGGAAGTTGCTCCGTTCATTTATTTTCAATTCTGACAATATTTGTCATGTGAAAATTGAGCGATATATTGAAAAAGTTCCCAAAAAGGTCCGGATTTCGAAGCGAAGTCCGGAATTTTTTTGAAAAATTTCCGACGGTGTCGTGACGAAAACAGTGTTGTACAACATGAAATAAAGAAATATATACAAAAATTAACATTTGTTGATTTCGTTGAAATATAGCGACATAAATATAGAACAACGACAAAAAAGCGAAAAAGTTTGCAAGGGTACTTGACAGAGGGGTAAAAACGCACTAATTTTGCAATCGCGTTTCGGGGGAAACGACGAGGGACAGCGGTTCCGAGGATGACTCCTGAAAGCGAAGAGAACAATGACATTTTGCCACAAGACAAGCAGCGTAAAAGTTGTGAGAGTACAGGGACATACAAGTCCCGCAATTCCACTCTCTCAATAAATGTAAGGAAAGGCCGGGAAAGACAACAATTCGGTATATTGTCTTTGGTGCCGACACTGAGTCGGTCGCTCTGATCAACCAAAATTGAAAAGAAAAGAACAATATAAACAGCGGAGAGTTTGATCCTGGCTCAGGATGAACGCTAGCGGCAGGCTTAACACATGCAAGTCGAAGGGCAGCGGGAGTGGTGCTCGCACTACTCGCCGGCGACTGGCGCACGGGTGAGTAACACGTATGCAACCTGCCCTCCGCAGGGGGACAACCTTCCGAAAGGGAGGCTAATCCCGCGTATATTTCTCCGGGGCATCCCGGGGGAAGGAAAGAATTGTTCGGCGGAGGATGGGCATGCGGCGCATTAGGCAGTTGGCGGTGCAACGGACCACCAAACCGACGATGCGTAGGGGTTCTGAGAGGAAGGTCCCCCACACTGGTACTGAGACACGGACCAGACTCCTACGGGAGGCAGCAGTGAGGAATATTGGTCAATGGGCGAGAGCCTGAACC
>USIY01000037.1 GCA_900554845.1 uncultured Bacteroidales bacterium
ATGATACTCTGCATCACCGAGAAACCGAGCGTAGGGCGTGATCTGGCGCGCATACTCGGAGCCGTACATGCGCATAGCGGTTACATGGAGGGCAACGGATATTGCGTGACCTGGACTTTCGGACACTTATGTTCGCTGAAGGACCCGGCGGATTATCAGGACAACTGGAAACGTTGGGCTTTGGGAACATTGCCGATGATACCGGAAAGATTCGGCATTAAGGTGATGAATGATCCCGGGGTACAGACGCAGTTCAATGTCATAAAAACTCTTATCGGCCAATGTGACGAAATTGTGAACTGCGGAGATGCCGGGCAGGAAGGCGAAGTGATACAGCGTTGGGTGATGCAGAAGGCCGGATGTGACAAGCCTATCCGGCGTCTATGGGTCAGCTCTTTGACCGATGAGGCTGTGAGGGAGGGTTTCACACATTTGCGGGAACATAAAGAACTGGATTCTCTATACACCGCAGGGATATGCCGCGCAATCGGAGACTGGGTGTTGGGTATTAACGCCACACGGCTATATTCGTTGAAATACGGACTGCGGGGACAGATCCTCTCCGTGGGACGTGTGCAGACGCCTACTCTCGCCCTGGTGGTGCAACGCCAAAAGGAAATAGAGGAATTCGTCCCGAAGGATTATTGGGAGCTTAAGACAAAATACCGGGATACTGTTTTCTCAGCGCAGACAAAAGGATTCGAGGACGAAGAGAAAGGAAAAGCCTTGTTGGAGGAAGTGAAACTATATCCTCTTGTCATTGGCGATATTCAGAAAAAGAAGGGAAGGGAAGCTCCTCCAAAGCTTTTTGACCTTACTTCGTTGCAAGTGGAGGCCAACCGTAAATATGGATTGAGCGCCGACAGAACTTTGCAGACAATTCAGAGCCTCTATGAAAAGAAGTTGACCACATATCCGAGAGTGGATACAACTTATCTTACTGACGACATGTATAAAAAATGTCCGGAGATATTGAGGAGTCTGAAACCCTATTACAATCTCACGCAGCCGATACTGGCCGATAAGTTAAAAAAGAGCAAGAAAGTCTTTGACAATTCTAAAGTCACGGATCATCATGCCATAATTCCCACGGGCCAGTCATTGCCGTCGGATTTGTCTCTGGAAGAGAAGAGAGTGTTTCATCTGATAGCGCAGCGTTTCATATCGGCCTTTTATCCTGATTGTACTTTCGAGCAGACGGTAGTCACGGCCAAGGCGGGAAATACCGGCTTCAAGACCACAGGCAAAATTATACTTGACGCGGGCTGGCGCAGAGTATATTCGGGGAAGGAAGAGAAGAAAGAGGATGACGAAGACCGTATCCTTCCTGATTTCCAACAGGGAGAAAGTGGTCCGCATGACCCGGTGCTGGTGAAAAAAACTACCAATCCCCCGAAATATTATACTGAAGGGACATTGTTGAAGGCTATGGAGACGGCAGGATCCAATGTGGAGGATGAGGAACTCCGTGAAGCGTTAAAGGCAAACGGAATAGGCCGGCCGTCTACAAGGGCAGCCATCATAGAGACTCTTTACAAAAGGGGATATATCCGTCAGGAAAGAAAATCTTTGCGCGCCACTCAAGCCGGAATCGAATTAATAAACGTTATAAGGGAAGAACTTCTTAAAAGCGCGGCATTGACAGGTATATGGGAAGGCCGGCTTCGTGCTATAGAAGGAGGCAGTTACAGCGCGGCGGAATTCATAGATCAGCTTAAAGGAATGATATGTGAAATAACCGAAAGCGTGTTGACGGACAACTCCAACCGTCGCATAGTGGCTGAAGTCCCGGATGAAAAGGAAAAAGCCAAGAAGGGTAAAAAAGAAAAGAAAACTGCAAAAAAGAAATGACATGACTGGAAATCAATGGCAATATGTGGTTGTTTTTTTATCGCTTATAGGCATAGCGGTATGGATTTGTTATAATCTCTTCGGTAAAAAACGGCGTAGGAATCTTCCTAAATGTCCGAGTTGTACATTGAATGAAGTCTGTCAGAGCGTTCGCAAAGACAATACATCATGCGACCAACGGCGCCCCCTCGGCGCCAAAGATGAAAATTAGTAGAAAAAGTGTTAAATAATTCCGGGAATATTATTATCTTTGCAAATTGTATGAGTATGGGCTTGGATAAAATATTTCCGAAAGAGAAGATTCAGGAGCTGAAACAGCTTCTGGATCAAAGCTCTAAGATTCTGGTAACATGTCATATGCGTCCCGATGGCGATGCCGTCGGGAGTTCTATGGGATGGTACCATATGTTACGCGCATTAGGTAAGGAAGTATATGTCGTCATACCGGACCGACTGCCAAAATCGTTGGAATTTTTGCCGTCGACTTCAGAAATTGTAGTCTATACGCAGCATAAACAATATGCGGACCGACTGATGACGGAAGCCGACTTGATATTGCAGTGCGATTTCAACGCCTACTATCGTCAGGGAAATCTCGGGGCAGAAATGGAGAAAAGCCCGGCGGTGAAGGTCTTGATAGATCATCATCAAAAGCCTGACATTGACTCCGGTCTGGTGTTTTCATATCCGGATATGTCGTCAACGTGTGAATTGGTGTTCCGTTTGATATGCGATCTTGGATGGTTCATAGAAATGCCTGATTCATGCGCTCAATGTCTGTTGACAGGATTGATAACCGACACACAGAATTTCACTGTAAACTGCAATAATCCGGAGATTTACAAAATATTGGAAAAACTTCTGGAGAAAGATGTCGATAAGTCGCAGATCCTTTGGGAATCCACGCGTCTCACATCATATTCCGCTATGAAGCTTAACGCCTATGCAATTCTTGAGAAGCTCGAGGTTTTCGAGCAACATCGTTGCGGCCTGATAATACTTTCTTCAGATGAGCTCAAAAGGTTCAATTATCAAAAAGGAGAAACGGAGGGCCTGGTAAACGAGCCCCTTAGAATACGCGGAATGGTATATTCGGTCTTTCTACGAGAAGACGATGACTGTATTAAGGTGTCCATGCGCAGCAGGTTCGGATTCCCTGTCAGCGATATGTGCGAGGAACTCGGAGGGGGTGGTCACCTTCAGGCCGCTGGCGCTGAATATCATGGGTCGCTGGAAGAATGCCGTAAGAAGATAATAGCCATGATGGACCTTTATGATGACAAACTGCCACAAAAACTTGACAAACTTGAAAAATGATGAGAATAAAGAAGTTGATATTTCATATTTCAGCGGTCGTGCTGTTGTTGTCCGCAACCGGATGTGAGAAGACGAAATCATATTCGGAGATGCTTAAGGATGAAGAGCAAGCGTGCAACTGGTATTTGGCCCAAAACAAAATAGTTGTCGATATACCTAAGGATTCTGTATTTCAGACGGGACAGGACGCTCCTTTTTATAAGATGAACAGCGAGGGCACTCTTTATATGAAAGTCATTACGGCCGGGGACCGTAATAAAATTCCTGAAAACGGCGACCGAGTGTATTTCTCATACATGCGTCAAAACATACAGAGTTTGATGAATGGATATATTGACGAGGATGTATGGGAAGGGAATGCGGAAAATATGGCCTACGGAAGCACCAGCTTTCTTTTGGGAGAAACTATACTGACATCCTCCACCAAATATGGTAACGGAATCCAGATACCCGTCACATATCTGGGATATTACAGCGAAGTGATATTGGTTGTGAAATCTCTTGAAGGCTTCACAGATGCTCAGACAGACTGTACTCCATATGTTTATAAAGTCCGTTATTTCCCGGCTTTATATTAACCGTTGATTACGATTTGCGTCAGCAATATATTCAAGTTCATAAAAAGCATAAATTAGACTGATAAAATAGCGAAAAATTATGTCATTGATAAAATCCATATCGGGAATCAGAGGGACAATCGGCGGCTCTGTCGGAGAGGGTCTGTCGGGAGTGGATGTCGTGAAGTTCACGGCTGCTTACGGCGCGTTTATCCGCAAAAAGGCCGGAGAAGGGCGGCACTGTATTGTGGTAGGCAGGGATGGACGCATTTCAGGAGAAATGGTTTCAAAACTTGTGATCGGAACTCTTATGTCGATGGGATTTGATGTCATAAATATCGGAATGGCTTCAACCCCGACTACCGAACTTGCCGTTGTCGGAGAGAAAGCGGCAGGAGGCATCATCATAACAGCCAGTCATAATCCGGTGCAATGGAACGCTCTGAAGCTTCTCAACGAACGAGGTGAGTTCCTAAATGACCAGGAGGGGAAAGAGGTGATCCGTATCGCGGGCGATGACGATTATAAGTTCGCTGATGTGATGGAGCTGGGTCATGAATATAAAGTGGAGACTTGGGACCGCAACCACATCGATATGGTTCTGGGTCTGAAATTAGTGGATGTCGAGGCCATCGGGAAAGCTCAGTTCAAAGTTGTGGTGGACGGCATTAATTCAGTTGGAGGAAGAATTATACCGGCTTTGTTAAAAGCCCTTGGTGTCAAGGATATAGTTGAGCTTAACTGCGAAGCTACCGGCAAATTTGCCCATACTCCCGAACCGATACCTGAAAATCTGACAGCAGTGTCGGCTGTTGTCCGTGATTCCGGAGCGGACCTTGGCATTGTGGTGGATCCTGATGTGGATCGGTTGGCGTTGGTAATGGAGAACGGAGAGATGTTCATTGAGGAAAACACGTTGATAGCAGTTGCGGATTATGTATTGGGACAGACTCCCGGAGCTACCGTTTCCAATTTGAGTTCTTCGCGAGGATTGCGCGATGTGACTCGAGCGCATGGATGTGAATATTCCGCGGCGGCTGTGGGTGAAGTTAACGTTGTTACGAAAATGAAAGAGGTCAATGCCGTGATAGGGGGAGAAGGCAATGGCGGAGTGATCTATCCCGAACTGCACTATGGAAGAGACGCTTTGGTAGGCGTGGCATTGTTCCTGACATTGATGGCCAAGAGCGGTAAAAAGGTATCGGAGATAAGAGCCGCTCTTCCACAATATGCAATAGCCAAGAACAAGATACAGCTGACCCCCGATCTTGATGTCGACGCTATTCTTGCCGAGGTGAAGGAGCGTTTCAAGAACGAAGAGGTGACGGACATCGACGGAGTGAAAATAGATTTCCCTGATAGTTGGGTGCATCTTCGTAAGTCCAACACCGAGCCGATTATACGTATTTACAGCGAGGCTGCCACTATGGAGCAGGCCGACAGACTGGCCAATGAAATTAAAGGCATAATAAACGAAATAAGCTCTAAATAATGCTTAAAAAGTTCTTTTTAAATACTCTTTCTTCATTTGTGGGAGCATGGCTGGCCTTAGTGTTGGTCATGGTGTCGGCCGGTATCTTGATTTTCGGGATAATAGGTTCGGGCATTGCCTCAAGTTTTGGAAACAGTGAACAACTGAAGTCGCGCAATATCCTGCGAATCAGTCTTAACGGAGAGATAGCGGAGATAGAGTCGGCGTCAGCGCCCGATATGCAGTCGCTCATGATGGGAGATGTGAGCCGTCCACAATCCTTGAACATGATTGTGGAGTCCATCCGGGAAGCTGCGCGCAACAAATCCATTTCGGCGATATATCTTGATTGTGGCAACGTAAGCGCCTCCACCGCCACTCTCAATGCCATAAGAGAGGAATTGATTGAGTTCAAGAAGTCCAAAAAGCCGATATATGCGTATGCCGACGGATATTCCATGGGCGCATATTATGTGGCTTCGGTATCCAACCGCGTATATATGAATCCTCAAGGGGCGCTTGAGATGCAGGGCCTCAGTTCCACAGTACCTTATTTTAAAGGATTGTTCGACAAACTGGACATTAAGTTCCAGGTGGTAAAGGTCGGCACTTTCAAGTCGGCTGTAGAACCGTACATATTGAATGAGATGAGCGAGCCTGCGCGTGCTCAGATGGATACGTTGCTCGGGAATATGTGGGGCGTCATTAAGGATGGCATATGTAAAAATCGAAAAGGCCTTACTCCTGCCGAAATAGACAGTCTTGTCTCAGTGACAAATATCACATTCGCCCCTGCGTCCCTCTCAGTGGAGGCCGGACTTGTGGATTCTCTTGTATATGGACGAACCATGAACGAGAAATTCGCATCAATTACTGGACAGGATGCCAAGGAGGTAAACTTTGTAAGTCCTTCCATTTTGGTGTCGACCGCGCCATGGACCACCACATATAATTCCAAAGACCGCATAGCCGTGCTTTATGCCGTTGGTGAAATAAATGACAATGCGAGCGGAGGAATCAATTTTCATAATCTTGTGCCGGTGATAACGGAATTGGCCGAGGACAAGAATGTGAAAGGAATGGTTCTTCGCGTCAATTCTCCCGGCGGTTCCGCTTATGGGAGCGCGCAGATTGGCGAAGCTTTGGATTATTTCATGTCGAAAGGTAAGCCGCTTGCCGTATCGATGGGAGATTACGCCGCGTCGGGAGGATATTGGATTTCGGCCGGTGCAAATGTGATTTTTGCGGATCCTTTGACGATAACCGGTTCGATAGGTATTTTTGGACTTATTCCGAATTTAGGAGGTCTTGCAGATAAAATCGGTGTGAACATGCAGAGTGTCAGCACTAATCCAAGTGCTGTATTCCCGACGATAATCCATGGGATGGACGAACGTCAGCTTGGAGTGATGCAGCGATATGTGGAACGCGGATACGATGATTTTGTGAATCGTGTCGCCAAAGGTCGCCATATGACAGTACCGGCCGTAAAGCGTATTGCCGAAGGTCGTGTCTGGGATGCCGTTTCCGCGAAGCGCATCGGATTGGTGGATTCTCTGGGAGGTCTTAACAATGCCATAGAATGGGTGGCAGACAAGGCTAAAATTCGTGACAAATATAATGTTGCCGCTTATCCTCAGCGTGAACCTTCATTCTGGGATATGATTCCGCAAAGCTCTTCAGTTAAGGAAAGCGCACGGGAGACCGTCCGCAAGGTGACTCGCCCGAGTGCGGAGGAATTAATGGTTATGAAAGTCCGCGAGTTGGCGTCGCGTCAGCGGATACAGGCCCGTATGGCAGAGATGAAGGTGGAATTCGCTCATAGATAAATATATAGGAAATGCCGACGAAACAGCAACTGATCATCTGGATGTTGAAACCGGTATCTTTGATATACGGTTGGATCACAGCCTTGCGTAACTGGATGTTCGACAATAAGATACTTCCGGTTATGGAGTACGACATCCCGGTGGTGAGCGTCGGCAATATCACTGTGGGTGGCACTGGCAAGACGCCGCATGTGGAGTATATAATAAATGAACTTTGCATGACATACAATACTGCCGTTCTCTCCAGAGGTTACAAGCGAAAGACCAAAGGATTCCTGATGGCAGGCTCCACCAGCACTCCTGACAGTGTTGGAGACGAACCTTTGCAGATATATCACAAATTTGGATCACGGGTTAAAGTTGCCGTTTGCGAAAGCAGAAGGAGGGGCATATCCGAGTTGTTGCGTCAATGTCCGGATCTGCAGTTGATAGTGATGGACGATGCTTTTCAACACCGTTACGTAAAGCCTAAAGTGTCGATACTTCTCACGGATTATAACCGTCCGATTTATAAGGATAAATTGTTGCCGTTGGGACGTCTGCGTGAGAATTGGAAGCAAGTGGAGCGCGCCGATATGGTGGTTGTGACAAAGTGTCCGGACCAATTGCAGCCTATCGACTACAGGATGATATCGAAAGAATTGGGTGACAATGTCACGACCAAAGGTTTGAATCCACGTCCTTACCAGGGCTTATATTTCTCAAAAGTGATATACGGAGGGTTGCTTCCTGTGTTTCCGGATGACAAGCCGTATAATGTCAGTTTGGGTTCGCTTTCTGAGAGCGACACTGTGCTGTTGTTGACCGGTATAGCCAATCCCCGTGGTTTTGTAAGGTATTTCAAGAATTATCCATTCAAAGTAGTTGTGAGTCATTATCCGGACCATCATGACTTCACCCGCAAGGACATTGAGTCGCTTTCGAAAAAATTCAATTCATTGTCCGGGCAAAGAAAAATGATCATAACAACCGAAAAGGATGCGATAAGATTGGCTTACAATCCCTACATCCCGACAAAGCTGAAACCCCTGATGTTTTATCTGCCTATAGGAGTGAGGATGATGGAAAAACCGGACGGCAGTGATTTTATAGTGGAATTGAAGCGCAGAATAGAGGAATAAAGCCTTCAAAAGCGTTACTATAATAGCTGTAGTCTCTGAACGCCGCAGACCTTACGATAGAAATAATAAAATCGATACAATGGAAAAGACTTATTTGGAAAAAATCCGGGAGACCGCGGATTTTTTACGCAATGTCGTGGGCGAAATGCCTAAAATAGGAGTGATTCTCGGCACAGGTCTTGGAGATCTGGTGAATTATATAGAGATAAAGAAGGAAATAGACTATCATGTCATTCCGAACATGCCTGTGTCGACTGTAGAAGGACACAGCGGAAAATTAATTTTCGGCACTCTCGGAGGGAAGTACATAGTCGCCATGCAAGGTCGCTTTCATTATTACGAAGGGTATGACATGAAGCAAGTGACTTTCCCCGTGAGAGTGATGAAAGCGATTGGAGTGGAGACATTATTTGTCAGCAACGCTGCCGGCGGCATGAACAAGGAATTCAAGGTCGGTGACGTCATGATCATTTCGGATCATATCAATTTGTTCCCTGAGAATCCGTTGCGCGGAAAGAATTTCGAAGAACTCGGCCCGCGGTTCCCCGCGATGACTGAAGCATATTCGCATGCCATGATAGAAATGGCCGACAACATAGCGTCGGAGGACGGGATCCGTCTGATGCATGGCGTATATGTCGGGACCCCCGGACCGACTTTTGAAACTCCCGCAGAATATGAATATTTCTGTATAATAGGAGGCGATGCTGTAGGTATGTCCACTGTCCCCGAAGTAATCGTTGCCAACCATGCGGGAATGAAGGTGTTCGGAGTGTCAGTGATAACGGATCTCGGAGGAAAGGATATAACCGAGGTCCCCACCCATGAAGAAGTGCAGAAAGCGGCGGTCCAGGCCCAGCCAGTCATGACGCATGTCATAACCAAAATGCTTGAAAGACTTTAACCACTGATTATAATGGAGACAGAGATATCACAGTTGGGTGAGTTCGGACTTATTGATCGGTTGACCGAAAAATTCCCTCTTAAAAACAAGTCGAGTTTAAAGGGAGTGGGTGATGACGCCGCGGTGCTTCGATTCGGTGACAAAGATGTGTTGGTGACCACGGATCTGTTGTTGGAAGGTATACATTTCGATTTGCGATACGTTCCGTTAAAGCATCTTGGATATAAGGCCGCGGTAGTAAACTTCAGTGATATCTACGCTATGATGGGGACTCCTAAGCAGATCGTGGTCAGTCTCGGAGTATCAAGTCGTTTTACAGTAGAACATATAGAGGAATTGTATTCCGGTATCAGGCTTGCCTGCGATGCATACGGTGTTGATCTTGTTGGGGGTGATACTTCGGCTTCCGTGACAGGATTGGTCATCAGCGTTACATGTATAGGAGAGGCAGACAAAGATGATATCGTATACAGAAACGGAGCCAAACCAACAGATTTGATCTGCGTGAGTGGAGATCTTGGAGCGGCCTATATGGGGCTGCAGTTGTTAGAGCGCGAGAATGTGGTGTCGTCTCAGCAAAAGGGAAAGGAATCTTATGAACCCGATTTCGCAGGAAAGGAATATATTCTGGAACGTCAGCTTAAGCCCGAAGCGCGGAAAGATATTGTGGCTATGCTGAAAGAAAGCGGCATTCATCCCACGAGCATGATGGATGTCAGCGACGGTCTCTCTTCCGAATTGCTTCATATATGTAAGAATTCAGACGTAGGCTGCAGGGTATATGAGGACCGTATACCGATAGATTATCAGACGGCATGTATGGCTGAGGAATTCAATATGAATATGATCACGGCGGCAATGAACGGCGGCGAGGATTATGAATTGCTGTTCACAGTTCCCTTGACGGACAATGACAAGATTGAGAAACTGGCCGGAGTCCGAATGATAGGATATATCACAAAACCGGAACTGGGAGCGGCTTTGGTGACGCGCGACGGTCAGGAGATGAAGATTCGTGCCCAGGGTTGGAATGCCTTTGATAATGGAAAATAAAGAATTGCCGCGACTCAGAAGGCGAATGCCCGCGGAGTGGGAGAAACAGGAGGCTGTGCTTATGGCATGGCCTCATCCTGATTCCGACTGGGGATACATAATAGAGGAAGCCAGACAACAATTCGCGCGTATAATCAAAGCCATGATGAAACATGGCGAAAGAGTAGTCATTATATCCTCTGACCCCGAACAGACATGTTCCTATCTTGATGCATATTTGGGAGATGAATGTGTAGAGAACAAGTCAAGGCTGTTCAAAGATATAATATGCCTCGACCATAACGATACATGGACTCGGGATTATGGCCCTATAGGTGTTGTGTCGGATGATTGCGAGACTCCCTTATTGTTGGATTTTGGTTTCAACGCATGGGGTTTGAAATTTCCCGCCAATTATGACAATCAGGTCAACGCAGGTTTGAAAAACTTGATATTTCACGAAAACGGATATGTCGATTGTCGTGATTTTATACTTGAGGGAGGATCAATCGAAACTGACGGATACGGCACGTTGCTGACTACAGAGGAATGTCTGTTGAATTCGAACAGGAATCCGACCTACAGCAAAGATGAAATTGAAGAAATTCTATTCAATCGCCTTGGCTTTGACCGGGTACTGTGGTTGAGCCACGGGCATATAGAAGGCGACGATACCGATTCCCATATCGACACGTTGGCTCGTTTTGCTCCAGATGATATAATATATTATTGTGCAGGGGATACGGAGGACATGGAGCTGATGGCTTCTGAATTGCGGTCATTTCGAACTCGTGAGGGGAATCCTTATCATCTCATAAGCCTTCCGGCCCCGGATCCGATATACGATGACGAAGGAAAACGTCTGGCGGCTACATATGCCAATTATTTAGTCACGCCCAACGCTGTCTATATCCCTTCATACAGGCAGCCTATGAAAGACAAAACGGCGGCTATGATGCTTGGAATCGCATATCCGGAGCATGAAATCGTTCCGCTGGATTGCACTACATTGATAAAACAGGGAGGATCGTTGCATTGTTCCACTATGCAATTGCTTCCGGGATCTTTAAAATTGTAAATTATGGCCAGGACTTCTGAAATTAAAGTTGGAATAGTCCAACGAGCGTTCAGCAATGACATAGAGCTCAATCGCATTCATAATCAGAATGCCGTCGAGAGCCTTGCCGCCGATGGCGCCGAGCTTGTCGTGTTGTCGGAATTACATGACTCTCTTTATTTTTGCCAGACCGAGAATGTGGATAATTTCAGTCTGGCGGAGGAAATACCAAGCGGCTTTACAGAGTTTTATTCCAATGTGGCGTCATCCAATAATGTGGTACTGGTCACAAGTATGTTCGAGCGCCGTGCTCCGGGTCTTTATCACAACACGGCCGTAGTGTTCGATCGGGATGGGTCGGTTGCCGGCAAATATAGAAAAATGCATATACCTGATGATCCCGGATTCTATGAAAAATTTTATTTTTCCCCCGGAGATCTGGGCTTTGAGCCGATAGAGACGTCGCTTGGCAAACTTGGAGTATTGGTATGCTGGGACCAATGGTATCCGGAAGCCGCGCGATTGATGGCAATGCGGGGTGCCGAACTGTTGATATATCCCACGGCTATCGGATGGAATCCGGACGATACTGACGATGAAAAGGAACGCCAGCTGGAAGCATGGATAACCATCCAACGCAGTCATGCGGTGGCCAATGGAATTCCTGTGGTTTCTGTAAATCGCAACGGTTTTGAGGAAGATCCGTCCGGACAGACTTCCGGCATAGATTTCTGGGGGTCGAGTTTTGTGGCGGGTCCACAAGGAGAGATTCTTTTCAAAGCTCCTGATGGCGGTCCTTGTGAAGCTGTGGTGAATGTCGATCTTGAACGATCGGCAAATGTACGGCATTGGTGGCCGTTTTTCCGAGACCGGCGCATTGACGCCTATCAAGGCTTGACTTCACGATTCCTTACAGATTAACTCGGATTTCTTATAATGCTCTATCCGTTTGGATGTAGCTTAAGCCTTTCGGTTGGAGCTGAGGATCACGTATAGTATCACCGGCACTCCCACAAGCGGAGTCAATGCGTTCAAGGGAATTACGGTGTGCGATGGTAGCACTGAAAGAATATTGCATCCCAACGCCACGGCAGAGCCAGAAAGCATCGTCGCAGGCATCAGTACCCAGTGATTGTCGGTACGCGTGAGCATTCGCGCCACGTGAGGCATGGCAAGTCCTATGAAAGCCACAGGTCCGCAGTATGCTGTGACTACAGCTGTCATCACTCCGGTTACAATAAGAAGCAGAGTCTTGACCTTGTCGACCCTGACTCCGAGATTGCGGGCATAATTGTCGCCGAGCAACAGAATGTTCAGCGGTTTTGCCAATAGCAACGAAGCTCCCAGACATATTATGATGAATATTGACATCCATGGCAATTGGTCAGTCGATACCTGAGAGAATGATCCCATACCCCACATCACATAACCGTGTACACGTTCCGATTCGGCAAGCGAGGAGAGGAGCGTGACAATCGAGCTTGTCAGGTAACCTGTAAGAATACCTACGATCAGGAGCATCAGAGTGTTCTTTACTCGTAAGGATATCAGTGTAAGAATTCCTGTTATCAGGAGGGATCCGGCGATTGCCGCGGCTATAACGGCGGCGTATCCTCCGATTTCTGATTCTCCTATGGCCACTACGCCGTCCATTGCCAGCATGACCAACGCCACTCCAAGGCTTGCTCCTGAGCTGATGCCCAGTATGGAAGGTCCCGCAAGAGGATTCCTGAACGCGGTCTGCAGCATCAGTCCGGTCACTGCAAGCGCCGCGCCTCCAAACATAGCTGTTATGGCCATTGGCATGCGGTTGCCTAAAATTATAAACTTGGCGATGCCGGGTTCACCGCGTCCTGTGAGGACATCGATAACCTGGTCTGTCGGAATATGGACAGACCCGAAAAATATATTGGCCAAGAACAATACTGACGTCAGTATTGCCAACCATAGAAAAATGCCGCGACGGAACCAGTTCATTTGATCTGTTTTTAAAATAAGTAGCTAATAAAAATTAATGATTATATGTAGTTGATGGAAATTAACATGAAAACTCGTTCTTTTTTGTTGTTTTCTTCCTGTCGTTCAGTCACTATGTGGCAATGGCTCCTTCTCTCCAGGAAGAAAATACCTAAAAAATAACTTCGTTTTCATGTTCATTAA